>MNYV01000183.1 GCA_001873285.1 Nitrospirae bacterium CG2_30_53_67 | reverse complement strand
CGTAACCGAACATCGCGGCAAAGGACTCATTGACCTTTAAAAGCCTTCCTTCTTCAGAGAGAGCAATCCCATCAAAGGCGGCCTCGGTCAACTGCCGGAACCGTTCCTCGCTCTCCCTCAAGACCTCTTCCGCCTCTTTGCGCTCGATGATCTCATGCTCCAGTTCTTTTTTCGCTTTGTTGAGCGCTTCGACATGACCTTTAATCTGGTTCATCCGGACCAGGTTGATCAGGAGATAACCGCAAATCATGGCCGTAAACATCAACCCGGCCGCAAGGATCCCCCAGGGCTCCCAGGTTCTTGCGGCATGGACATAATCCGGTGTGGTCCGGCAAAGCATCCGCCATGTTCTGCCTGCCACATCAAAGCGCTCCTCGTAGTAGATCCCTGATTTGAGCTGAGTCTCATCTGTAACGGGCTGCACGGATTCCTTCCTTGTCCGAAAGGCATGGAAATATAGAAGTCGTTCGTCTGCAGGGGCGGAGTCGTCGTAAAGGTAAATATCAATCCCCTGAGGATGGGAAAATATCAGGCTGTTTTTCAGCATATCCCCGACCCGATAAACTCCCGCTACAAAACCCGAAAGATTTGCGCGCCTGAATTCCACGGTATCAACCTCAGCATCTTTGCGGAAGACCGGGTGAAATACCCGGATAGCGGACTCTTCCTCTTTTATCTGTACGAGATGAATTCTTCTGGTGGCTGCGGTCTTTCCGGTGTCGGCAGCCAGGTTCATGGCCTCAAGCCTAGCGGGCCTTGTGGCGGCATCAAACCCCAGGACGCGCTCGTTTCCCTTCAGAGGTTCCAGAAAATAGACGGGGAAATACTCGTCCCGTCGGCCCGCCCTGACCCGCTTGCCTGCCGCATTGATCTCGCTGATTTCGAAATCCTGGAACCCCTCTCTTCGCGCCGTCTCTTCAAAGACGATCCGCTCCTTTTGGAGAACACGAGGAATCCACTCCAGCGCCTGCACGGATGGATTTTCCACCATCATGTGCTCGGCAAACTTCCTGAATTCCAACCGTTCAACCTTTTCAGAACCGAGATAAAAGGCGTGGAGCGCATCAAGCTCGTGCAAATTGATTTGAATGGTTTTTCTGAAAGCGGAGATATGGTCCGCAGCAATCCTCTCAAACTCCGCCTGTATCTTTTTGTTTTCCCACGTCCGTGAAGTGTTGAACAGAAACAAAGAGAGGGCGATCCCCAGACAAGCCGCCACAATCAGTACAACGTATTGATGCATAAACCCGAAAATGCCGTATCCGTTTGATGCAATCTTTTCTTGATGGGTCATCCGTTTTCCTTTCCGTTGATCAAAGCATATTCAGCGCCTGATGAATCTGAGGGATGATACGGACGCTCCGGAGGCGCTCCTTGCACGCGCCTTGAATGTCGAGCAGGCGGCGGGTCCATTCCGGATCAGCCTCGGCGCCGTGCACCGGCTGAAGGATCAGGGGGATCCCGGGATCGGCCTTCTCGATCAGATCGGATAGAAGACGGATCTCCTCATCGGTCACACGGGGTGTCAGCACCGCCTTGATATAGAGTTTCCTGGTCTTCGCCAAGTCCAGAAAGAGCCGGTGTGATTCCCAGTCCTCGGCCTCGCCCGTGGCCGAGGCGAGCTTGACATCCATGGAGATGGTCTCCACCCACGGCAGGATCTCTCCGAGTTCATGATACAAAAGACCGTTGGTCTCCAGGAGAACCGGGATCTCACGGATTACGGCCGGAAGCAGAGCGGACAGAAATCCGGCATGGAGCAGGGGTTCCCCGCCGGTCAATACCAGAGACTGATGCAGGTGTCGGTGTCTCACGGCGTCCCGGATGATCCGGATGAGTTCTTCCGCACTCAGGGGGTTGGGGCGTGCGGTAAAATCCCTGCGCCCCGGCGTTTTTTCAATCAGGCAGTCTCTGACCGGACCTTTGGACGCCTCCGTATCACAGTATTGACAGGCACGGTTACAGCCGTAGAACCGGACAAAGAGCTGGCGCTCCCCCACCAGCGGTCCCTCACCCTGAATCGAGGAGAATATCTCCATGATCTCAGCCGCAGCATCCATCAGGGTACTCCACGCACCTTGCAGCGCGCCTCCGTCATCCCTTCTAACTCATCGAGATACCCGGCCATCACGTCCTTGGCCAGGGCCCTCGGCTCCACGCCAAGATCGTTCAGACCCATGGTCTTTACAGGGGTCCCCCGGCTTTCGATGTTGAGACCCACGTGAATCATGCAGGAAACCGGGCTTTGCACGGCAATGGAAACCGAAAGCTTTGCATCCCCTTCGTACAGGTCATCCCCCTTGCGCCGGATGATCTGCGCCTTGAATCCGCCGTTGAGGATCTCCTGAATGATACAGATCAGGAGCCTCTGCCGGAGGATCGCCGTCTCGAGCCCGCACCCGAAATGCTCCACGATAAAGTGCAGCATCCGTTCGCTCCATATCGGCGCATCTGCTTTGACATCCACGAGATCCGCCATCCGGTCGGTACCGACGTCACAAGGGCCTGCAAAGGCCACCATGCTGTCCCCTAAAAGGCCAAAAGACCTGAACGCCCAATGGGAGGCAAGCTCCCTCCCCGTATAAGGAATCTCCTGTTCAATCAGCCTGCAGATCATCCCTTCTCTCCTCTAATATAAAGAAAAACCCCTTTCCATATCGAAAATACCCTCTCTGTCGAATGCCCGGAGACAGCCATGATCATACATGGAAATCCGATCCAATAAAATACAAAAATCATCCGATGATAGAAATACGTTGACTTATGCCGATAAGGTATAGTAACTTATGGAAAAGATTAAGTAATAAAATAAAAGGATTGTCGTGGCGATGTCATTTTATCCTTTTGTTTTCTAAAAGGTCCGCTTCACATTTTGGAAGAGAGATAAGCAATGCCTGCTAAAAAGAAGAAATCGCCCCTTTTCATTATTTTTTTGCTTATACTCCTCTGCATCGTCTCGGGGATCCTTTATATTTCCATGAAGGTTTTTTCACCTGTAAAGATTGCGGCCACGGACATCTCTACTGAAGCCGCTGAAAGCTGCCAGGCAAAGATCACCAAGATGCTCATTGACGAAACCCTGGCCTTCAATTTCAAAAAAACCAAAGACATCTCATTCACGGGGATGGAAATCAACTCATGGGTTCAGCAAAAACTGGAGAATGACCGGGTATTCAAGGTCTATGTGCAATTGGACAAGGATCGGACCATCTTTTCCGGTCTTTTTAATCCGTTCATCAGCAAAACCTTAAGCGGCATGGAAGAGAACTTTATCTCAAAGCAACTTCGCAATGCCAAGATCGCCTTCCGGATCGTAACCAAACCCGCCGTTCGATCCAACCAGATCGTTTTCGAGCCTGAAGAGATTTTCCTTGGAGACCTTCGAATCCCTCCGCAATTCATGCCTGAAATTCTGAACGACCTGGATATCAATCCCTTTGAAAAACAGATCCGCACCATCAAGGAGGTTCATATCATCGGCGGTTCACTCATCGTGACCGTTTATGCAGATTGATCCCCCAGGGAGACGCCTTGAAACTCTTCATCTCCGCTCTCGGGCTTGCCATGGTCTTCGAGGGAATCTTATACTTCGCTTTTCCAAATCAGATAAGAGAACTGGCAAAACGCCTTCCATCCATACCGAGCGGCGTGATCCGCACCTTCGGCATCACCGTCATGGCAGCCGGATTGATCGTCATCTACCTCGGCCGGCGTTATTTCTGATGCAAATATATGAGAGCGGTCTTGTGACGGGGGATGCGTAACCGAAAGATAGAGGTGAGCGATGCTTTCGAAATGATATTTCTTATGAATCCGATTTGGAAAATAGACTTGACATATGTAATAAAATATATATATTAGATATATATACTTGGTCAGAGGAGATATAAAATGAAAACAACATTAGACATCCCAAATGACCTTATACGTGAGGCAATGAAGCTCTCAAAAAGCAATACAAAGAGACGGGCGGTCATCATGGCATTGCAGGAGTTCATCCGCAGGAAAACCATTGAAGAAGCAATTGCCATGCAGGGAAAGCTCGAGTTCATGGCCGACTGGGAGAAGTTAAGACATGAAAGATAAGGTCCTGGTTGACACCCCCGTGTGGATTGAATTTTTCCGAGGGGGAAATGACCCGGTGTCGGCTTCCCTGAAGCCATTGCTCGTTCGCAACAGCGCCGCTGTGTCAGGGATTGTTGTGACCGAGCTCTACAGAGGAGCCAAGGGCGAAAGGGAGCTTAGATTTCTCATGAAGTTTCTGGAGGCCGTCGATTATATCAAGACCGATGAAGAGGTCTACAACAAGGCAGGAAGCATGGGCCACAATCTATCCAAACAAGGTATTCACATCGGCGCCGTAGACTTGATTATTGCTCAAACAGCACTTGAGCATCGCATGTCTCTTTATTCCCTGGATCGCCACTTCGAAAGAATCGCCGAGCACTATCCGCTCAAGCTGTTCCAATAGACGAGCCCGGAACCCATTTGCCCTGTTTAAGACTAATCCCGCCCCCAAGGGGCGGTGAATGCGTTCGCTATGCATTTTCAATAATTCAGCACTGGGAGGCCCCTTCGACTGCGCTCAGGGCAGGCGCCGGGAGGCATTTCATTTTCCCATCCTTTGTAAGAAGGGGAATGGAGAGGTAGATTCACCTTGGCTCTACCCCGCCTATCCTCCCATCAACGAGCCATCGGCTTACAAAGGTGAGGCGAATATAGATTATAGTAATTTTAAACGAAGAAGTTTCTTGGCCAGATGATATAAATCGGAACGGCTTCCTTGTTTTCGAATGCCAACCGCTACTATTATAACAACCACTTCCTTCCTTTCCACACGGTAGAGAATACGATAACGTTGTCCAACCGCCCTTATGCTTCGATATCCTGCGAGGTCACCGGTCAAAGCTTTGCCTTGTTTGTCGGGATCTTGCGATAGACCATCTATTCGATAGGCAATCTTCTCTCTTACACGGCGATCAGAAATAGCTGCAAGCATTTTTTTTGCCTTCTCGGTGAGAACTATTTTGTAACTCATCCTTCTAACCCAAGATCATTTTTCGCCTCCTCCCATGGGATTGTTTTCCCTTCCTTTATTTCCCGGATGCTTTGTTGCAGACCTTCCATTAGATCTTTATCACCCATGATTTCCAGAGTTTCTATTAACGACTCATAAAGATCCCATGGCATGACTGCAAGTATCGGCTCTCCTCGCCTTGTGACAGCAACTGCCTCGGGTTCTTTCTCCCTTGCAAACTCCTTACTAAGATCTTTGAGTTTGTAACGGGCCTTGGTAATGGGTAATGTCTTCGTCACAATGTACTCCTCTCTACGAGTCATCGACCTGTCTTATATGCATCTTAATGTACATTTATTTGTCCATTTTGTCAATACCCAATATTTCCCCAAATTATTTTCTTTTCGTGTGCATATCCGGCAAGTAAAATATTTTCATGAAGAAAAGGGAGGAATTTCAATTTCCCCTCTTTAGTAAGGAGAGACGAATATTAAATAAGTATATAATGTGGTTATGTCTTGAACTGGCAAAATTCCGTGAAGGCCGTCCTCAATAACATTGGTATCCGAGACCCCTCCTACATAAAAAAAATCTCGTCCTTATTGATTTTCAGATGACTTGAAATGTCAGCTTTGATTGCCCCCGCTCATAACCCGCTCTTTAATTCCGTTCCCAGAAATATCAGGAATGTTTTAATCTCTCTGATAAACCATTCAGCAACCGTATCAAATTTTTTGGAAAGATATATGACCCGCTCTCCCTTCAGCTCAAAGCCGTAAATATTCCTGAACACATGTCTGAAGGAAAGAAAGTCATCAAGCTCTGCAGCAAGTTCTTCCGAGATAACAGCCGGCCGTATGCCTTTCATGCCGACCG
>MNYV01000182.1 GCA_001873285.1 Nitrospirae bacterium CG2_30_53_67 | reverse complement strand
TACCACATCACCGTGCTCCAACCGGGCGACGGCAGCGTGGCGAGTGTGACCGTCGATGGCGTTGAGCAACCCGATCATGTTATTCCACTTCTTGACGACCGTCAGGAGCATTCGGCCGAGGTGAGAATACCCGCCCCCGGGTAAAGCTGCGGAAAACAATACACTTAGTGGCCCTATTCGTGAATACGGCGGCATTCGAGTGCCGTAGGGCGGTTTCATCGGCGTTCCGCTCCTTGCGGTGTACCAGATGGGTACGCCTCAGTCGCGCGCCTTGATGAAGCAACCCTGCAACCCTCTCTGTGCTTCACCCTATTCCTGGAAAGGACCACTTCGGGAAGTATCCGGACCGCTTCCATCCCCACATCCATGCCCTGGTCTCGGATGAGAAGTGGTGCGGCCTTTCCCCCCGAGTTCTTGCCTACCGTCCCCTGCTTTGATGTATTTTCTCCGGTTTTCAGGAATAAAATACAGAAAAAGACACCATAATGTCACCAGGGATATGACACCAAATATTTTTCTTGACGGCATGCAAATTCGGGGGTATTTTCCTGCTATGCTCCGGAAAGGACGCGCTGGCTGCCATCAAAGCAGGACCAAAAACCAATCCAGCTAACAACCATATTTATTATGCGATCACCAGTAACACCTGGACCGGTGCGGAAGCTGAGGCACAATCCCTCGGCGGGGATCTCGTCACGATCAACGACGATGCCGAGAATAGCTGGGTTTGGCAAACCTTTGCCCCATTAGTTGGCGGCCCCCTGTGGATTGGATTAAGCGATGCCGCTCATGAAGGCACAATGGAATTCTGTGCGGCCTCCTGACCTCACTCCATGCTTCTGACGACTGGAGTAATTTAATCTATGACTTCAGAGGGTCACCTGACTTCGCCGATGGACCCACCCGTACAACGCCTGCCCTGATTCTTCCCGAACCAACTATAACCCAGATGCTTACCGCTGCTCAATTAGTTCATGGCGATACACCGGAAGTTTGTAACGGTATTGATGATGATTATAATGGGGAAATAGATGATGGCATCCAGCCAACACCAACAACTTGCGGAGTGGGAGCTTGTTCATCAACAGGACAGATTATCTGTCAGAATGGACAACCCGTTGATACCTGTACGCCCGGACAGCCGACAGGAAACGACGACATTTGCAACGGCATTGATGAAAACTGTGATGGAGTGGCTGATGACGGCTATGTACCGGCATCTACAGTCTGCGGAGAAGGAGTTTGCAAAGCTGCCGGGGAGACAAGATGCGTAAACGGACAGGTTATTGATACTTGTACGCCGGGACAATCTGCGGGAAGCGATGGTAACTGCAACTCTTCGGATGGTGGAGGAGTGGAGAGCGTGGGCAGTGTCAGTGGCGGCAGCAGCGACGGTGGAGGAGGGGGCTGTTCCATTAATACGGCAGGAGAATCTATTGACCTTGGATATGCATTATTTTTGTCGATTCCCGTTTGGGTTCGCTTGGGCGCTGTGAAAAGAAAGCATTCCAATTAAAAAGGCTGGATTCCCGTTTTCACGGGAATGACGGCAAGCGGAAGATCCCCTTAGAACCTGAGTTCAGACAGGATGGCATCCACCTGACGGTAGGTCTCCTCGACCGTCCCCATGTTGCGGATGACGTAATCCGAGGCTTTGCTCTTCGCTTCGATGGACATCTGGGCCGAGACCCTTTTCCTGGCCTCGGGTTCGGTAAGCCCGTTCCGCTGCATGAGCCGCCGGACCTGGGTAGGCTCGTCGGCATAGACCAGGACGGTCTTGTCCACCTCCTTGTCATGGCCGGTCTCAAAAAGGAGGGGAACAGAAAAGATGATCAGGGCGCCCGGATCAAGGGCCTGTATCCGCCGGATCTCCTGCCATGCCGTCTCATAGACACGGGGATGGATCATGGCCTCCAGCCTCTTTCGCTTGTCCGGCGAATCAAAAACCAGCGCCCCGAGCTTCTTCCGGTTGAGTGCCCCGTCCCGCTCCAGAATCCCCGGGCCGAATGCGCGAATGACTTCCCGATAGGCCGGCTCACCCGCACGGACGACCTCTCTTGCGATCCGGTCGGCATCAATGACCGGAATCCCCTTTCGTTCCAGATAGTCCGTGACCAGGGTTTTCCCGCTGGCAACTCCTCCTGTAAGCCCGATAACCGGCATAAATAGGCTTTCCGCTGGATGTTCCGCTGATTAAATAAGGGCGCCCCTCCGGCTCTGCCGGGGGACTCTTAGAGTTTGGCCATTCCGGAAGTATGCAGTTGACCGAAATGCCTTACCCCTCACCCTTACCCTCTCCCACAAGGGGCGAGGGAACTGCCGGCGGGCCTCCCCTCCCTTGATGGCCTATGGCTCGGGGCCAACGGCTCATAGAGGAGGGGACTCCGGGGAGGGTGTTTTTAACCGTCTATGAATAGGCCCCTTTGAGTGGCTGACAAACGTCCCTGCCTGTGCCAGCACGGCAGATAGGAAGCCTCCGGCTTTGCCGGAGGTTGATGACTATTAATGAGTCTACCGGAGGCCGCTTTTTCACTCTTCAAGAGGCAGAATTGAGACTGTGTTCTTTCTCACCACAAAGATGAGGGTATTGTTGCTCAAGGGGTCGGCAGGGACGATCCGAATGACATCTGACCCAAGATAATCGTCGTTGGCATACCCGATGATCTCCTCGCCGTCATGAAACCGGATGGAAATCTTGTTATGGTATGTGAGGCGGCTCGTCCGCTTCTTCTCCACATACTGGGGATTCCCTGCAAAATCATCAACAAAAAACACGGCCTTCAGGTCGGACATGGGGATCTCTTCCTGATTTTCCTGGTCCGGGGTGTCGCTCATATGGAAGGTCTCATTCAAGAGGAGAAAATCGTCCGAGTAGCCTTTCCTGATCCGGCCGTCCATGAACTTCGCGATGAGTCTGGTCTCTATCAAGCGATTCCCTCAGACTCCGTAGGGAGCATCCCGTACGGGATCATGAATATGAAGACCTGTAGACCTCGTAATTGATATCCGGAAATATGTTGTCCACGGATTCAAGCGTGGAAAGGTAATGCTCATCCACCCGGTTCTCGGAGAGATCCCTGTAGAGGCGGTCGAAACGGAGGAGGTGCTCCTGGGTCCGCTTCACGGCATACTCCACCATGGTGCCCGTTTTCATAATGAAGGCCCAGTCTGAACTCTGGGCAAGAAGAAGTTCCCTCCCCGCCTGGTTCAGCGCCCGCCTGAAGAGGCCGTTGCCTCTGCCGTTGCCGAAGCGGTCGGCAATCTCGGTCATTCTCTCCGAGGCCTTGTGCAGATGCCGATAGATCCAGTCATTGCTTCCCTCAAGCCAGACCTCGGAATACCCTTTATAGCCCCAGCTCGACATGGAAGGCATGGAGACCTGGAGGGTGGGGTTCTCCGTGAGGTATTCCGACGGGGTGATGAGGCGGACCGTCTTCTGGTCATGGACCATCTTACGGATCAGGATGTTGATCCATTCCGGCCCCTCATACCACCAGTGCCCGAACAGCTCGGCATCATAGGGCGAGACAATGACCGGCATCCTCCCGATATAATCGTAAAGAAACTCCGCCTGCCTTTCCCGATTAAACATGAAGTTCCCTGCATGCTCGGCCGCCTTCTCCATGGCGCGATGCGGATCGTAGGGAAGCTTGTGAGAAGTCTTTCCGGTAATCCGGTAATACTTGATTCCGGTGTTGACCCGGTTCCCGTCGCCATGGAGAAAGGGGCGTATATAGTCGTACTCCAGATCAAAGCCGATGTCCCGGTAGAACTCCCTGTACTCATAATCTCCCGGATAGCCCTCTTCCATACTCCAGACCTGTTTGGAGGATTCCAGGTCTCTCCCGAATGCGGCGACCCCTGACGACGGGGTCAGAATCGGGGCAAAGACCCCGTACTTGGGCCTGGGTGATGCATGAAGAATTCCGTGCGCCTCGCTGAAGAAGTACCGGATCCCTGAGTCGTGGAGGATCTGATCGATTCCGGGGGTGAATCCGCATTCCGGAAGCCAGATTCCTCTGGGACGCCGTCCGAAATGCCTGTCATAGTGGTCGCAGGCCGTCCGGATCTGGGCACGGACCGCCTGGCTCGATATGTCCATGAGGGGAAGGAATCCGTGCGTCGCCGCGCAGGTGATGATCTCCAGAACGCCGAGGTCCTGAAACTTCCTGAAGGCGGAAATCAGGTTGCACTGCCATTGATGCTCAAAAAATTCCCGAGCCTTATGGAAACGATAGAAGTACATCTGCGCCAAAGGCTGGAATTCCGGCAGCCACCGGGTACGCTCCACTTCACGCTGGGAGAGTTCAATCAGCTTGTTCAGATGCCGAAGATACCGCTCCTGCAGGAGGGGATCGGTCATCATGGAGATCAGGGTTGGAGTCAAGGAGAGGGTGATCCTGAAATCCACGCCGTCTTTGACCAGGCCGTCGAAGACCTCCAGGAGTGGAATATAGGTCTCGGTCATGGCTTCATAGAACCAGTCCTCTTCCAGAAAATCATCATGTTCGGGGTGTCTTACGTAGGGAAGATGGGCATGCAGTAATAAACAAAAATATCCTTTAAACACGGGCGCCTCGAGGATAGAAATAAAAAATCAAGGTTCTTCTCCCTTTTAGCGGGTAAAAAGGGGTCGAGGGTTCAAGGGGTCAAGGATTCAAGTGAAATACTTAAGCGCAAGCAAAATCTCCAAACAAAAACACTAAAACCCTTGAACCCAAGATGCCTTAGTGTAGTAGCCATCGCAGACGGCAATTATAGAAAAAAGCGGGGCACGCGAAGCGTAACCCTAAGACCCTCGGCTCTTTATGTTTTCAGCACTTCACTTGACCCCTGGAATCCTTGACCCCTTGAACCCTTATGTTTTCACCCACTTTTCGGGAGATGATCCAAAATTAAAGATAAAAAACAGGAAGTAAATCAGCCGGATGTATGTACGACCTAATGTCTTTTTAAGATTTTCCCGTATTCCGGATGACCTTTGGTGTAATCGTAACTTTGTCTATTTCATCAGGTGAGACGAAGGTCACAGGAATCTCCTGCTGCCCGTCCGGCAAGGCAAAACGGGCGGAAAAAGTGCCGTCGGCCCGGAGCTTTACCGGCCTCCCCTGCAGGGTCACCTTGGCATCCGGATCGGTTGCGCCGTATACGATCAACTCCGCATCCAGACGATACCAGAACCGCCGCTCCCGCTCCTTTTCCCGGAACTGGCCGCTGCCGAAAAAACTGCTGACGGCGCCGGACGAGATCTCTTCCCAGAGGCGCTTCTCCATCATCTCTTGGAGCCCCAGGGACCCCTCCCCCATCCTGAAGCCGCCGGAGAGGGCATAGATCATCCTTGATTCCTCTTCCAGGGTCATCCATTGATCGTCTATCACCTCGGACATGCCTGATCGGGGTGTTCGGACCCGGTTGGACCTGGCCAGTGGGATGAACCGGCCCTGAACCCGCAGGCCGTAATCCACGAAAAACTCCGTATTGGGGCGCCCTACGTTGATATACCAGTTGTTAATCAGTCCCTCGACATCGATGTCGTAGTTGCTGCTCTCGTCACCGCAATAAACCCGCACAACCTTCTGAGCCTCATCTCCCATGAGATTGTGGAGGGACAAGGCCTCCTTTACAGCCGACTCCTGAATCTCCCAGTAGGTGTAGATCCAGTACGGATCTCGAACCAGCAGGACAATCCTGGTGTCCCCATAGCCCTCGGGAAGGCTCCCGCTCTCGAAGACTTCCTGAAAAGGGCTTGCCTGATCGGACCCAAGATCAAACCGTCCCCGCTCCACCTCCTGCTGCAGGGTCTCCTGAGTCCCTCTAACGATCTTCCTTTCTATAAGGCCGAATGGATCCGCTCGAAGTACCGGCTTTTCTTTACCTTTTCGGATCTTATACTGAATCGTTTCCGTTTTAGGTCGGATCCCCGAATTGTTCACCGGGGCCTTGACGGCTTTTTCCTCTCTATTCAGAACCTGAACGCCGATATCCGTGCGAAACGCAGGCGCTCTCTTTGTCCCTTTACCTGCCTCGCGGGCCGGCATAGCCTCTGCCTGGGTCAGCAGGGCCTCGATCAACGCATTCTTGGTCATGCTGCTCCGGCCCGGGATGCTCATCTTCCTGGCAAGGTCCATCAAGGAATTCTTGTTCATCTTATCGAGAACACTCTTTTTCATATTCATGCGAGTCCTCCTTGAACAAAGCCCACCATACCGGACATAGGCATAAGTAGAAGTAGTTGCGGCATATTTATCGCCATGTTTTTATCTTAATAAGTTTTTTATTATATCACTGAATCGGTCTTTGTCAAACCTAAAGAGAACTAAAAATAGATCCAATCTATTTGTGATCGGATGCATTTCATGCATTGACAAACATTTTAAATTCCTGTTAGGGTTAACCGGTATGCAAAAGAGCGCCCCCACACCCTATCGGCCTGTCATCGGGATCACCATGGGCGATCCTGCCGGCATCGGGCCGGAGATCATCCTTTCTCTCCTTTCCAGTAAGGAGATCTGCTCGGTATGCATTCCGGTGGTCATCGGATGCGGCGCGGTTCTCGATGCCGCGGCGGAGCTCATCGGTGTCAGGAACCCATGCAAGCGCATATCCGGGCCCGGCGCCATCTCACCCGAATCCCCTGATCCCTTGCTGATGGATCTGGCGAATATCCAGATCGGAGAATATTCCATAGGACGGATATCCGCTAAAGCCGGCCGTGCATCCGTGGAATATCTGTTCCGTGCCATAGAACTGGCAAAAAATGGGGATATTCATGCCATCGTCACCGCCCCCATCCACAAGGAAGCCCTGCATCGTGCGGGCTTCATCTATGCCGGCCATACCGAAATACTCGCCGAAAGGACAGGGAGCACGAATTATGCCATGATGCTGATCGGCGGGCCCATCCGCGTGGTCCTGGTCACTACCCATATCCCGTTGAAAGAGGTCCCGTCAAGGATTACCATAGAAGGGGTGCTTCAAAAGATCCGCCTGGCAGACCAGGGGATGCGGGACCTGGATTTTGATCATCCCAGGATCGCCGTGGCCGGACTCAACCCCCACGGCGGAGAGGGCGGGATCTTCGGCAGAGAAGAACAAGAGATCATCTCCCCTGCCGTGGCCCAGGCATGGGAACAGGGGATAGACGTGACCGGGCCTCTCCCTCCGGATACGGTTTTTTATCAGGCCTATCACGGCCGGTACCATGCCGTGGTCTGTATGTATCACGACCAGGGCCTGATCCCGCTCAAGATGATCGCCTTTGATTCAGGTGTGAATGTAACCCTGGGCCTGCCCATCATCCGGACGTCGGTGGATCATGGGACCGCTTTTGACATTGCCGGAAAAGGGACGGCCAACCCGGCGAGCCTGACAGAGGCGGTCAAACTTGCCGTACGGCTGGTCAGAAACAAGACGGGCTGAACCCAAGGGCAAGGTCACGATTTTTTTTATCAGCCTGAATTTTCCTATTGAAATCGCCATATAATCAATGCTATAGTTTTGACAATCACGCGGCATGGCAAGATTGTTTGCGTATTACAGGCGTAAAAGAAAAGGGGTATAAAGGTCAGTTCCTGCCGAATATATAATATAAAGTCCGAATTTTTTGTGTTATAATGTCCATAATTGAGGAAAGTCGTAGAGGATGACAGCAAGAAGAAAAATTTTGTTTCTGCAAAGAAGGCCCCCCCATGGAACCATCTATGCCCTCGAAGGCCTGGAGGCGGTCCTGATCTTCTGCTCATACGAACAGGAAATATCCCTCCTCTTCTTGGACGACGCGGTCTACTCCCTGAAAAAGGGACAGGACACATCCGAATTGGGGACTAAAAACTTCTCTTCCAGCTACCGGGTTCTGTTCGATTACGGAGTAGAAAGGATCTGCGTAGACGGA
>MNYV01000181.1 GCA_001873285.1 Nitrospirae bacterium CG2_30_53_67 | reverse complement strand
GCGATGGCCAGTTTTTAAATTCCCGTTATTTTCTACCCCAACCCCCTCCTGAACCTTTCAAATAGCCAGTCCAGGAAAAATTTAGCGAAGTCTGGGTCGTCGGTGACACGTTTATAAAACTTGAAGTTTGTGTCGAGCATATCCAGCTCTGGCCTCAGATTGGCGCCATCGGGATTGGGCCGGACCGTGAACTTGCCCAAACGGGCTTCGAATTCAAGTAAAGCATTTGCAACGATAAGATGACGCCTGGCCCTTTGATTGCTCGGCGTCTGCCAAGTCAACAACCCGATCCCGATAACCAGCTCATACTCTTCACCGAGTCTGAGTTGTTCCTGATGTATGGCAAAAAGAGTCGAATAAACCCGGTGGATCTTTTCCCATTTGTTGTGCTGTTCAGCCCACGGGAGCCATTTCTGTTCAACATACTTTTCCCAGGCTTCTGCCACTTCGGGGTGGTCGTCCAGACTAACTGTTTGATTTATGATCTGGGGCTGATCTGATCCTTCCTTCCATTCAGGATTTTTCACTTGTATTGTAATCGTGCTCAGGAGATCAGGCAGGTCTTTGGTGTTTCGAATGGTATTTCTATCTATCCAATCGCAACAGATTTCAGGGGAGATCGGGAGTTCCGGTTCATGGGATGTCTGAACCTCAACCCAAACATCCTGATCGTACTCTTCATCCGGCCCCCAAGCCTGAGCGAAACAGCCTTTCTCTCTTGGAATCTCGTGTATCCAAAGTATCTGAAAATACTCGACCACATCTCTAACAATCTTCGCACGCAAAGAAGCGAGTCTTGTCAGATAGTCCAAGAGACGGATTGGTTTGGCTTCATTCCCGGGCATGTTCGCTGTCTCTTCTGAACTGCCAACGTGTCAGGCCTTGAACCGTAAATTATGGGAGACACTTTCACATTGAAACGAATCTCTCAAAAAACCTCTCGAGCATACTATCTGCGAATGACAGCCGACCTCTATTCCACTGTGTCCCAGTGAAATATTCGACGATTTTATCACATCCATCCCCATCCATTCAGAGGACCCCGTTATAAACTGAGTTTCTAACGGGGGCGTGCTGATTTGTATTGGGGTCTGCTCTCTTTGGCATGGTCTCCCCACAATCCGGAAGCCGGTCACGAGTTCCGTGACGGCATCACATCCACCAGCACGGCCTGGATGGAGCGGGTCCCATTGTAGTCATTGTATCGGAGATGATAAAGGAGATCCACAGGCGGCTCGGAGCTCATGGAATCCAAAAGATCCTTCATCCTGAATCCGATGACGGTCATGGTCCCCTGCCGGGACGGGATCCGGAACCTCAGGTGCTCCTCTCCCACCAGCCGGAGGTCGTTGATCCGCACGTTCCGTGAAACAAAGATCGGTTCGGGATTCCCCATACCAAAAGGTTTCAGCCTCGAAAGACCCTGGAGCAGGCCGTCTGATATATGATCCGGATCACAGATCGCATCCACTTTGATCGTCGGGATCAGATCCTCTTCCTTCAAATGGTCTTCTGCATACCGATTGATTCTCTCTCTGAATCCTTGAATACGCTCCCAGTCCATGGTCAGCCCTGCGGCGAGGCTGTGGCCGCCGAATCCCGAAAGGTCCTCCCGGCATGCATCCAAGGCCTTGTACAGGGAAAATCCGGGAATGCTTCGCCCCGATCCAGTGCCTCTCCCGTTCTTCATGGTAATCAGGATGGTCGGCCGGTAAAACCGCTCTACGATACGCGAAGCCACGATGCCGATGACACCGGCATGCCAATCCTCGTCATGGAGTACGATCACCTTGTCGGATCTCCCCTCCCCCTCTATCCTCGGGAGCGCCGAATCCCAGATCTCTTTCTCGATCTCCTGTCTCTTGATGTTCTCCTGATTCAGGATCAGGGCCGCGGCTTCCGCTTCCTTTTCGTCTGAAGAGGTCAAGAGTTTCATAGCGGTCCCGGCGTCTCCGATGCGCCCTGCCGCGTTGATCCTCGGGGCCAGGACAAACCCGACCTGGCCCGGAGTCACCATGGAGCCGTTCAACCCGGAGACGCGCATCAGGGCACGAATCCCCTTGTTTTTGCTCCGGGCAATCTTTTCAAGACCGTGTCTGACCAGGATCCGGTTCTCGCCTGTCAGGGGGGCCACATCCCCGATGGTTCCGATGGCCACAAGGTCAAGGTAATCGCTGAGGTTCGGCAGGACGATCTCACGGGCAAGGGGGCCCTGCCGAAGCCGGGCACGCAACGCAACCATGAGGGCAAAAGCCAGCCCCACACCTGCAAGATTGGTGAAGTCGGATCCTGCCGTTCCCGATAAGCTCCATGGATGAGAAGAGGAACCCGTCGAAGCGGATGATGAATCCTCGACAGCCGGTCTTCCGGATACTTTTGGGTTGATGATAAACTTCGTCTCCGGCAATTTAATCGTGGGTTCATGGTGGTCGGTGATGATGACTTCCATGCCCAAGGAGCGTGCAAGGGCGACCTCATCATTGGCAGAGATGCCGTTGTCCACCGTGATCAGAAGATCGGCGCCCGCGTTTCTGATCTCCCGGACGGCCTCTGCGTGAAGACCGTATCCATGTTTCATCCGGTTCGGGACAAAATAAGAGACATCCGCGCCGAAGCGCGCAAGAAGGAGAAACATCAGGGCGGCGGCTGTGACGCCGTCCACATCATAATCCCCGTAGATGCATATCTTCTCATGATTCCTGAGGGCTTCTATGATCCGGTCTGCCGCCGGAATGATACCGGGGATGTCCGATGGATTGTTGAGTTGTCTGAGGCTTCCCTTAAGAAAGATCTCACCTTGCTCTCTTGTGCGGATTCCGCGCAGAAACAAGATACCTGCAATGACCGGATCGATTCCGAGGGCCTCGGAGAGTTCCCTCGTCTTCCCCTCATCCGGTTCCCGGATCAGCCAACGTTTTCCTGTTAATGAGAGCGCCGCCACTGCCTGCATCCGTCATTGAAGCTTCCCGCAGAACACTGCATGGAATCTTCGAAATGTAAGGTAGACTCCGTTTGATATTCGCTCGCTATGCATTTTCAAACTTGTCCTCGAATGATTTTATCGGGGAACAGCATGGTGATTGCATAGGATGGCTGTAAAGCTTATCACAAGGATGTTCAAGCCTCCACCATAATTAAAAATTTTTAATATTAGAATATGTAGTGTTTTTGTCTGTCCCGCCCAATTTGGCGGTTTATAGCATATCACTTTGATTTTATTTATTTCTATGAATTTCCAATCAAAAATGATGAGACATTTTGTCACAATATTTTTCAATGCTTCTCATTTTTGATATTACACCCAAGTTCCATATTATCTTTATTTTTCAATGCGTTACTATATTGAATCAAGGAAATACTTAAATTGGCATGTTTATTGCTATAAAAAATAATCATTAAAACATTGAATCGGTTAGGAGAGAAATTATGGCGCAAGAGACCAAAAAGATCTCGATCATTTTATCCTCGGATCATCATGAAAAGGTTCAATTGGCAGGGATGATCAGTTCAGTGGCTGCCGTGACTGGAATCGAGGTTCTGGTTTTTGTATCCATGGGAGCGATCAAAAAATTCAAGAAGGGAATCTCGGACGATGAAAAATTTTCCGGCGGCGATTTCTCAAAGGTCCTTCGTGAGAAAAAGGTTCCGCCTTATCTGGATCTCTTCCGGCAGGGAAAAGAATTCGGCGGCGTCAGGATGTTCGCCTGCCCCATGGCCATGGAAGTCCTCGGATGGACCAAAGACGATCTGGAAGACAATCTGTTTGACGAGGTTGCAGGCATGACCAAGTTTTTGATCGAAGCGGATGGAAGTCAACTGCTTCATTTGTAATCTACCATATATATAAGGAGGGAAAAACATGCTGGATCTCAGAATATCCAAAACCATTGATGCAAGAGGCGCCTTCTGCCCCGGCCCCCTGATGGAACTGATCGGCAGCATGAAGACGGAACCGGTCGGATCGGTCATCGAGGTTCTTTCTTCAGACAACGGGTCTGCAAAGGATATCCCGGAATGGATCAGGAAGGTCGGACACGAGTACATTGGGACCGAACAGAATGATGGTTTCTGGAGCATCGTGGTCAAGAAAAACAAATAATCAGCGCCCGTCCATTCCGTATGGACCCGTAAAGTGAGAAAGTTTTATGTTGGAACAGACCCTTTATAAAATTAATAAAAATGATTATCAGAGACCTTGGTGCGTTACGGACCGCAGAAGCAGAGAGGACCGTAGAAACCAGGCTGAGATCATGGTTCACAAGACCCTGGATGCACGGGGGTCCTACTGTCCGGGGCCGCTCATGGAACTGATCTTTACCATGAAGAACGAACCGGTCGGAACCGTGATTGAGGTCCTTTCCTCAGACCCGGGCTCCAAGAAGGAGATTCCTTACTGGGCCTCAAGAACCGGGCAGGTGCACATCGGCACCCGTGAAATAGACGGCTGCTGGAGCATCGTGGTTAAAAAGATTAAATAACCATTCTTGAAGGCCGAGGGGATCAGGCCTGAGAGAATAAACCACCGAACCGGATTCGGTCTGCTTTGCAGTAGGCATTCGCATCACCAAAACATGGATCAAGGCATGGATCCAGCCCCTGGCGCTTATCAGGGTGGGAAAGTGGGATATTTTTGACCTGCTCTCCGGGCACATCCCGGGCAGGGATGGATAACAGACAAATGAGAGGTGCATCATGGGAAAAAGAATCTTGATCTTGGGAGGAGGAACAGGAGGAACCATCGTCGCCAACCTTGTCGCGCGCGGCCTCAGGACGGAGATGAGGCGGGGCGATGTCACCGTCAACATGCTGAGCGCATCGGACAAGCACGTCTACCAGCCGGCTTTTCTCTACGTAGCCTTCGGCAGGATGCAGGATGAAGAGTTCATCCGGGATCAAAAAAGCCTGCTGGATCCGCTCATCAACTTCTATGTCGACCCCGCAGTGAAGATCGACACGAAGAAACAAACAGTCCTGGCAAAAAGCGGCAAGGCATATCCTTATGATTATCTGGTCATCGCCACCGGATCCCGGATCGTTCCCGAAGAGATCCCGGGCATGAAAGAGGGGGCCCACTGGTTCTATGATCTTGAAGGAGCCAAGAAGCTGCGTACCGCCCTCAAGGCCTTCCAGGGCGGGAGAATTGTCATAGCCGTGGGCGTTCCTCACAAGTGCCCCGTGGCCCCGTTGGAGATGACCTTCATGCTCGATGACCTCTTCTCCCAAAACGGACTGAAGAACAAGTACGAGATCTATTATACGTATCCCATCGGCCGGGTGCATGCCATGGAGCCGGTCGCCCATTGGGCGGTCAAGGCCTTTGAACAGCGTGGAATCAAGTATGAAACCTTCTTCAACATGAAAAAGATCGACCCGGTAAAGAAGCAGATCGAGAGCGAGGAAGGTTCGGTTGTAGATTATGATCTCCTGATTGCCGTACCGCCGCACAAGGGCCAGCCGGTCATAGAGGAATCCAACCTCGGACCATCAGGGTGGATCCCCACCAACAAAAAGAGCCTGCAGATGGATGGGAAGGAAAACATCTTCGTCGTCGGTGACACCACCAACATCCCGATCAGCAAGGCCGGATCCACAGCCCACTTCGAAGCGGATACGGTGGCTGAATCCCTGATCTGCCAGATCAAGGAAGGGTGCCCTGGCCGGGAATACGACGGCAAGGTATTCTGCTTCGTGGAAAGCGGCATGGAAAAAGGAACCTATGTCTGGTTCAACTACAATACCCCCCCCAATCCAGGCGAACCCTCACAGATGATCCACTGGTTCAAGCTGGCCTATAACCGGCTCTACTGGCTGAGCGCCCGAGGCATTCTTTAAAAGGAGGGAACAGGATGATCAAAACAAACGGGAACATCAATGCGCTCATGGAACATCTGGAACGTCCTGAAATCTCTTCCCATGTTCAGGAACTTCTGGGACAGGCCGCTACTCTAAGCGAAGTCACCAGGACCATCGGGGCCTATCAGGACTCCCAGACCGATCCCATGATCGAACGGATGGCCTCCATCCTGGAGCCGATCGGTGCGCTGGCCAGTGAAATCGCCAAGCCCGAGGTCTTTGATGCGATCAGGACCTCCATTTCCAAGATCACCGAACTCCACAGCAGCGGGGCATTGGACGCCCTGACCCAGATGGCCTCCTTTGCCGCAGCGGCCAAGAATTCCATGACCGACACCCTTCTTGAGCGGTCCTCGGACACTATGGGAAAACTGATCGAGATCGGTGACGAGGTTGTAAAAGCCGACGTCATCCGGGTCATGCCGGCGCTTCAGGAACTGATCAACTCCGGAAGCCTTGAGATTCTCACCCAGATGGCCACCTTCATGGGTTCCGCCACCCATGCCTTTACAGACAGCATTGTGGAACGAATGCTTTCCATGTTTGAAAACTTCGTAAGCAGGATCATGAATCCGCAGGTACAGGAACTGATCGGAGCCATGGTGGAAGGTGTTCAGGAGACCATGTCAGACATGAAGGAAGAGCCTTACAAGAAAGGGATTATAGGACTTCTTAAAACCGCCCGGGACCCCGAAGTGCAAAAAAGTCTCCATTTCGTCATGAATTTTGCTAAAAATTTTCACAAGAGTTTAACTTCCGAAGGCGGGCCGAAGCTGTAACGATCATCCAATGAGATTCATGTCATCGGGAACTGCCATGACGGCACGCAGACCGGCGACCGGGCCAACCACCGCTTCCCCTCCGGAGTCTGGAACCTCTGGGTCTACAACAAGACCAAGGCCCGGTTTGAAAAGATCATGATTTATGATTTTGTCTCTTCTCCGATCCGTTCAATAATGTGATCGATCTCCTCGTCGGTCTCCCGGAGCATGCCGACCGGCTTTTTCTCGAGATCCAGTTCCTCGGCGACCTCCTGGATCAGATCCTCGCCAACGACTTTCTTTTTGACGAGAAAACCTTCGAACAAGGCATTGTCACAGATGGTATTGATCAGGCGCGGGATCCCATGGGAGTGTTCGTAAATGGAACGATAGGCCTCGGGAGTGAAGAGGTCCGTCTCACACCCGACAATGCTCAGGCGGTGCCGGATATACGCTTCGGTGGCATCGGCGTCCAAAGATTTAAGCTTGTACTTGACGGCCACCCTTTGCTGCAGGGGAGGATCCAGGGCCAGGCAGTCATTCAGGCCTGACATCCCGAAGAAGATCAGAGAGAGAAGTTTCCCATCCGTGTTCTCGATGTTGAGAAGGCCCCGGAACTCTTCCATCAGGTCCCGGCTGTTCAGCATCTGCGCCTCGTCGATCAGGACCACGGGCTTTTTCCCTGCTTCATGGATCTGCACAAGACGCTGGTAAAGCTGACTGATGATCTCCATCTTGGTATCCGCTACGTCCTTGACGCCGAGCTGGACCGATATTTTTTTCAGAAGCCATTCCGCCGTGACAGACGAATGAATGATGATGAGCAGGGCGGATTCATACTCCTCTTCAGGGAGTTCGTCCAGCATTCTCCTCGCGAGGGTGGTCTTCCCTGTGCCGATGTCACCGATGAGGACTGCGAGGCCTTTCATGGAATCCACGGCATATTTCAGGCGGAGCAGGGCATGAGAGTGCTGCTCGCTGTTGAAGTAGAACCTGTTGTCGGGCGCATTAGAGAAGGGTTGTCCCTTGATCCCGTAAAACTCCAGCAAACTCATCTCTTTTTATGTTTCTCCCTGGTATGAGGGTCTCAAACCTGGTCCCATGACTTAAAGGTAAGAGACTTTGTTTTTCTTATCCCGGAACTTTTTCTTGACGAGGGGCCTGTCATCGGTCTTGACGCCGAAGGCCTTCAGTTTCGCCTGCAAATCCCGGTAGCCGGGATTGTTTTCATGGATATCCAGCAGCTCCTTGACGGCCCTCTCCTTGTTTCCCAGAAGTTCGGAAACCTTCGCGATTTCATACCGGATGCTGTTGTATTCTTCATCGCTGCGGCCCTGAACCGTGAGGCCTCTCTCCAGTTCCGCAAGGGCTTTATGGAATTCTCCCTTCTGGGTATAACAGAGACCGATCATGGTCAGACAATCCATGAGGCGCCCGGAATCTCGGGATGCGATGGAAAATTCCTCACAGGCTTCATCAATCAGCCCCATTTCCATGTAGGCGATTCCGAGGTTGTAGTGCGTCTCATGATCTTCATCACCGAGTTCTCTCTGAACCCCCTCCCGGAACTCGTTGAAGATATCCATGACATCATGATCACCAAACACCTCCCCGGTGGAAGCGAGTGAATCTTCAACCTCCCTGCGGAGTTCGGAGCTGAAATCCAGCATGTCATCCGCGTCGCCGGATGATGCTCCGGTCCCATGGTCCTCCCCGGACAGTGTACCGTCGACTTCCTGGCGGAGCGCCTCGGCGAAGCTATTGAAGTCATCAACCATTGGAGACGGCGCCTCTTCTCCCGGGATCCCCGTCTTGATCGAGGTCAGGTCGTCTTCCGCCGATCCCGTGGGAACGGGTGTTTTGCCGCCGAACTCCAGGGCGACTTCCGAGAACATCTTGGACATCTCATCCGGGGCAGGACTTTCCTTATCCCCATTCCCTGAGATCTCCTTGAGTTTCCCGGCGACGTCTGTACGATCCGGGTGGAGATTCAGAATTTTTTCATAGACAGCACGCGCCTCGTCTATCATGCCGTTCTGAAGATAAAAGTCAGCCTCATCAAGGAGATCGTCTATGGGCTCCGCATCCCCTGCTTTCTCCTTCGGGGCGTCCGCCTCTTCCTGACCCGGACCGGCCCCGGCTTTTCCCTTGTCATCAAATTCAAATTCAAAGCTCTCCGCCTCCCTGGGCGCTTCCGCTTCATCCGTGGCGTTGGATGAGAGGGCCATGGGCCCCTCTTTGAGACTTCTCACTGCATCCTCGTTTCCAGGATCGAGAACCAGGATTTCGTTGAGGGCCTCTTCAGACTTTTTGTGTTCACCCTGCGCCAGATACAGTTTTGCAAGGATCATCAAGGTGTTGATCTGCTCCTGGATATTCCCCTGTTCAATGAAGATCTGAAGAAGTCTTTCATGCGTAGGGATATGTTTGGGGGCCGACTCAAGATTCTTCTCGAGGTGAACGATGGCCTTCTTCATATGTCCGTATTTCATGTAGACGTCGGCTTCGGTGATGTTATCCGTCAGGAAGGTTTCCTGATCCTCACCGCTCTCCTTGATCACCTCGATCTCATCACCGGCGTCTCCTGAAGACGCAGGCGCCTCCGCTGGGGCCTCCGTGCCTAAGACTTCGGGCTCGTTGATGCCGGCCGCAAAGGTTTCGATCTCCATCT
Source organism: Nitrospirae bacterium CG2_30_53_67 (assembly GCA_001873285.1). Taxonomy (NCBI): domain Bacteria; kingdom Pseudomonadati; phylum Nitrospirota; species Nitrospirae bacterium CG2_30_53_67. The sequence goes on along the minus strand of MNYV01000181.1, from coordinate 12,030 downwards.
TATCATCGATGGCATAGACGTTCTCCTCTTCGGCCGTTTCGGCGCCGCCTTCCGATGCCGGGCTGATCACCGTCCCGTCGAATTCTATGGCGCCGCCGGGAGAGACGTCTCTGTTCATGCCCTTGAGCAGGGCCTTCGTCTCAATATCCTCCGGAATCATGCACATGACTTTCTCGTAGATGTTCCTAGCCTCCTCTTGATGACCCGATGAGGCATAAATCCTTCCCATCTCCTTGTATTGCTGGATGAGATCCTGATCCCGTTTCATCTTCTTCAGGAGATCCACCATTTGCTGACGCACCTTCAGGTGGTCGGGATCATGATCTATGACCTGCTGGTACAACCGGCATAGCTCTTCAAAACGGTTGGACGCCAGATATTTTTCGGCAATCTCATTTAAAACATCCAATGCCTGATCCGTCTCACCGGCGGCCAGGAGATGGCGGAAAATCTTCAGGAGGACAAATTCAGTGACGGCGCTCCTGTCGATCTTTCTGAGGGCGTCGATCCCTTCCTTGGCATGACCTTTCCGGATGAGGATTTCAGCATTGTACACAGCGGTTTCGGAATCCTGTTCGCCGCGTTCTTCCAGCTGTTTCGCGCAGACCGATGCCTCGTCCACTCGGTTTTGAGCCAGATGGATCTGGACCATGTATTTCAGGTTCGCGCCGGGTGAACCGAGGCTCCCCTCCAGCTTCTTGCAGAGTTTCTCCGCTTCGTCATACCTCGACTCTTCAAGAAGCGCTCCGATCACCTCTCCATAGATCTTGGACCCTTCCTGCGCCATCTCCTCTTTTAGATAGAGTTCGGCGAGGCTCACCTTAACCTTGAGATTCTTGGGGTCCATATCCACGATCTTCTGGTAGGCCTCAAGGGCTTTATCATGCGACCCGGTCCGGATATGGTATTCGGCAATGGCGAGGTAGCACTCCTTGGCGTTGGCCACCATACCACGCTCTTTATGCAGATGGGCCATGGACATCATGGAGTCCAGATCGTTGGGGTCGATCTTCAAGACCTTTTTATTGACGGCGATGGCCTTGAGAGCGAATCCGGAATCCGTGTAGCTCTTGCACGCTTTTCGGTAGGACTCGATGGCCTTATCCTTCAGGTTTCCCTTCAGATAAAGGTCACCGATGGTATTGTAGATGTTGGCATCCTCAGCCTTGTTCTTCAGAAGACTTGCCCATTCGGCCACGGCATTTTCAATCTGGCCTTTTTGCGCATATTTCTGTGCCTTCTGGATCACCTTATTTTTCTGTTTTTCTTCCTTGTTCTTACCGCTGCCGAACAAACCCATGAAACACCCTTTATACCCCTGCCTTGTCTCTCCGATGGTCACAAATCAGGACAAATGTGAAAACGAATATTTTTAAATGGATCAGATGGGCAAAAAGATCGAACCGGCTTAAAACTTCTTTAAAATCAAAGAATTATGAATCCAACTGCCCCGTATCACCTTATAAAAAGAATATCATGCTACTCCTTTTTGTGTCAAGGACGATTCTGTTCAGGTTTTTCGCCTAAAAGTTTGTATTTTCCATACAAATTCCAGCTATCTCTTCCATATCGGGCATCAACCAGTTCATAGGCTGAGCGCCTCTCTTCCCGGGTGATCCTTGTCTTTTGGAAATGAATGCCGTAGGCGTTGATAAACCCCTGCAAGAGCGCCTGTTTAACCCGGTCCACAGGGCAATCCCCCCGTAAGATCTCTGTCAAAGAGGTCATGGGATACTCATCCTCCCGGTACCCGCCCGAATCCATCCGATCCGGACGCTTTCGGAACAATTCACTGAACGCTCTGAAGCGCAGGGTCGAAATCAGAATGGATCCCTCCTGGAGGATCCCGTACGGCGTCCGTTTCTGCGCGCTCCCCACGATCTTTTTCCCGCCGGCCGTCATCTCATACCAGGAGGAAGAGGCAAAACAGTTGGGCGACTTGAGAGCCCGGCCCCTCCGCCCTTCCTTCATATCCTTGAGGGCGGCCAGCTCGGGTTCAACCCCGAGTTCCCTGAGTCCGAGAAGAAGTCCCCGGCTGAGATATCTGTAACTATCCAGCAAACCCCTTGGCAGCGACGGGTACGACCCGGGAAGGATCATACTGTACGTCAATTCGTGGTCGTGGAACACGGCCCGCCCGCCCGTAAGGCGTCTAACCAGGGGCAAGCCGCGTTCCTTACAAAGGGTGAGATCGAAGTCATCCATCACGTTCTGGAAATATCCCACGGAAATGGACGGCATGGACCAGGTGTAAACCCTGAGAATGGGAAGGGCATCCGGTCTCCGCATCTTCTTGAGAAGAACCTCGTCCATGGCCATATTGGTGTAAGCATCGGAAGATCCGGTATCATAATAGCGCCATGGAGTTTTGCCTGTTAGATCCATTCTCATTTCTGTTCCTTATTCCATGTTGAATGCTTCTAAAGTTATATCAAAAATTAAAGATCGTATTTTAGATCTTTAATTTTTGATTTTAATTGATCTGCCGGAAAGAGCCGTTCTCCACTCGGATCAAGAAGAGTTCTTTCTCCATATCCCCGGAGGCGTGCACATGGGTCAGGCCGGAGATGCCTGGAAAGTTCTTCTGAGCCAGCAGCCCTTTGCGGATATCCTCCCTGGATTTCCCCCCTCTGTACAGAGTCTGAAGGATCATCTCAGCCGCGTCATAAGCCTGCGCGGAAAAAAGAGTGGGTTCCTCCCCGTATGTCCTGCGGTATCCCTCCACGAATTCTGCGATATCCGTATGCGGACTCTCTGCAAAGAAACCATCGGTGAAGACGGCCCCTTCCACAAAACGTTCGCCACGGCGGATGAGTTCGACGGAGTTCCAGTTGTGGCTCCCCAGAAGCTGTACGGATGAAATATTGTAGTAGGCCAGTTGAGGGGCAATCAACCCCACATCTTCGGCATAACCCGGCAGGTAAACCGCATCAAAACCCGGAAAATAGTTTCTTGACCATTCCTTGATACTGTCCTGATCCTGTGCGAGCATATCGGCGTTCCGGGAAAGCGTCATCTGCAGATCCTTCCGGATCATGCTCTGAATCTGGGGCCTGTAATCCACGGCGCCCCTCTTGTAAGAAATTGAACAGACGACATTCCCTCCAAGGGCCGTGACTTGCTTCACAAAGGAACCGTTGAGTTCCGTTCCATAATAGTCATCCGGATAGAGCACGACAAAGGTATGCAGGCCGAGATTCCTCACGGCGTACTCGGCGATGGCCTTGGCCTGTGCCGAGTTGGTCATGGCATTCCGGAAGATATAGCCGTCGGTTTTTGCAATCTCTTTTGCGGCCGCCGCCGGTGTGATGACCGGCAGATGGGCATTTTCCGCTACCGAGGCGGCCTCCATCACCGAACGGCTCATCAGGGGTCCGATCACGGCAATGACATCCGGATCAGCGGCCAGGTTCTCCATTTCAGCCTTGGCCTTCTCGGGGGTCTCCTCCGAATCCCTGATGACCAGTTCGATCCTTTTCTCAAGAAATGAGGCGTTCAGCCTGTCCACTGAAAATTGAATTCCATGAAGGACCTGATTTGCGATTTCCTTCTGCCTGCCTGAAAGAGGGAGAATGCACCCGATCCGCATGTGAGAAAGTGATGCAAGGCGCGCCCCCTGCTCCATATAGTTCTTTGCTTCACCGAGCAGCGGATGAGCAGGAAACAGGGAATGAAACTTCTCAAAAAACCTGGAAGCCTTGACGGGGTCCCCTCCATCCCATGAGCGCTTCCCCATGACGAAAAGAGAGAGGTCTGCCGGAAATTCTCCGGGTGTCTCACGAATGATCTGCATCAGGGTCTTTTCTTCGACGGCGCTTTGTCCCATGATACGCGCCATCTCTTCATAGAGGCGGCGGGTCTCTTCCTGTCCGTCCGCCATGGAGAGGCTCTTCTTCCACTGGGACAATCCCAGCGAGATATCCCTTCTCTGCATAAAGATCTCCCCTCTCAGCAGGAAGGCCTGAACCCCCACCGCCCGGCTCGGTGATCTTACAAGGAGACCGCGGAGTTCAGCCAGGGAAGCATCCGCATTCCCCTGGTCATAGTGAATCCTGGATATGAGGAGTCTGGCCTGATCCGCCTGGCTGGTATCCGGAAAATCACGGACAACCTGATCCAGTTCCTCCAGGGACCGATTGATCTCTTTCATGGCAAAATAGGCCTCACCCAGTCTCAGGCGGGCTTCAGGGATCCTCGGATCCGCCGGGTCTGATGCGAGAAAGGACTGAAAGGCATGGACGGCATCCTGGTATTGACCGTTTCGGAATGCCGCCTCTGCGTCACTTAAACTTGGGGCCGGAGGCTGCACCGCCGGAACCGGAACCCGGCCTCTTGTACAAGACGCCAGACACAGCAAAAAAGAAATGATAAAAAGAGAGCTAAAACCGTATCTTCGGTTCATTTTTTTCCTTTTCTTGAACAGCCATCGTCGGTCTTGAAGTGTTTGAGCGCAGCACTTGACCCCTGATGTTTTCACCCGCTCTTTTGGAGATGAACCTCAATTTTAATAGTATGTTATAACCTTGATGGCCGAACCCAAAGCGGGCGATGCATCCGGGCTCATCCCGTTGATCTCCGCAATCTCTTTTGCCTTCTTCGGATCCTTGAGAAACTCCATGGCCAGTCCAGAAAAGGTGTCTCCCGGACGGACCTGATGGATCCTGATCCTGGCCAGGGGTATGGCGCCTGCCTCGGATTCCGATAGGGTTTGAATACTCTCTTCGACCCTGCGCCATTCCTCAGTCAACTGACCAGTGGAAACCTCCGGGACCATGCCATAGAGCGCGATCCCGACACGGTCCCGGAGAAGATACTCCCCAAGGATCACCGAACCGGATGCAGCCCGGTACCGTACCATGAGTGTCTCCATCCCGTTCCGCCTGCCCCTGGACAAGAGTTCGCCATGATTCAATTCCATCCCCTGCTCCATACGAAACGCAAAGGAATTCAGATCCACCGCCTCTTTAAGTTCCTCAAGCCTGAATTGCATCCGGTATTTTTTATCCGGGGTCTCCGCCGCCCACGTATCCCGTCCCGTGCGGACCGTCCACCCTTCCGGAACCTCACAGGATACCCGGAAAAAACGGTTCTGATACCGTCGGCCCGCAAGGAGCCCGTCCCTTTCACCGGCGCCGAAGACCATCCCGTTGATCTGTGACAGGTAACGTTCCCTGTTCCTCGTCTTCACGAGCATCTGCGGGTCCAATTCCCGGGCGTGGACCTGAGCCTTCCGGATCCTTTCAGAGGCATACGGATGGGTGCCCGCCAGCCAGTGGCTCACAGGATCGAGCGGGTCTCCCTCGGTCCGCTGTAAAGCGGTCAAAAAACTGACCGAGGCCTCAGGATCATATCCTGTCTTGAACATGTAGTCCTGCCCAAGCCTGTCCGCGCTGAGCTCTTTGCCCCGGCCGTACCCGTTTATGATCCCGGAAGATAGCACATCCGTCAACCGGGAGAATTCACCCCCGCCCTTGACCGCAGCGGAAAGGATCATGGAGGTCAATTGGAGTCCAAAGGCCGCCGTGAGTTGCTGCACGGCATGCCGTTCCGTGACGTGCCCGATCTCATGGCCCATAACACCGGCGAGTTCCGCTTCGCTTCCAAGGTAGGCAAGCATCCCCCGTGTCACGTAGACATACCCTCCCGGAAGCGCAAAGGCGTTGACGGCAGGTGAGTCCACCACCTTAAAATGGTAGGCAATGGAAGGGCGGTGGGAATTCCGGGCAAGCGCTTCACCGATGGAGCTGATATAGTTCTGAAGGGCGGGGTCGGGATAGGCCCCGTATTTCCGCAGGATTTCGGGATCGCTGTTCCTCCCGATCTCGATCTCCTTTTCCTCACTGATCAGTGAGATCTCCTGCCGTCCGGTCACCGGGTTCACCGCGCAGGAGGTTCCTGCAAGAATCACCAGAGCGCCCGCCATGAGAAAGATGCGTTTCAGGATCATTCTGCCCATGGGATCTTCTCCGTGAGCGGCCCTTTTATCATACGAGCAGGGCCCATCAGCCGAATCCTTGATATCTGAAGCCAGGCCGGTTATTCCTTCTTCCGGGTGCGGCGCCTGTAACGTTTCCACCCTGAGAGAAACAGATCGTCTCCATGGATATCATTGGCCACGATCAGAGGGAAGTCTTCGAATATGAGCTGCCGCAACGCCTCGGGTCCGAGTTCAGGATAGGCGAGAACACGGTTCTCTTTGATGTGGTCCGAAAGGAGGGCCGCAACGCCTCCCACAGCGACGAAATAAACAGCCTTGTGGTCAACGAGATTTTTAACCACCTCGCGTGAACGTTGTCCTTTGCCCACCAGTCCTTTAAGCCCCTGATCGAGCAGGATCGGCGTATAGGGATCCATTCGTGAAGCCGTGGTCGGACCTGCAGATCCGATGATCCTCCCCGGAGGCGCCGGCGCAGGACCGACATAATAGATCACCTGGCCTTTGAGGTCAAACGGGAGGGACTCCCCTTTATTCAAGGTTTCGATCATGCGCTTGTGCGCCGCGTCCCTGGCTGCATAAACCACGCCGTTTAAAAGCACCGGGTCCCCGATCTTGAGACGTTCGATATCCTCTTCCCTAAGCGGGGTATGAAGGCGTATGGCTTCGGTCATTCCGTTTCTCCTTGCCTACAAGAGAATCTCTTTATGCCGTGCCGCATGACAATTGATGTTCACGGCAACGGGGAGTGATGCGATGTGACAGGGAAAGGTCTCAATATGCACCGCAAGGGCGGTGACTCTACCCCCAAGCCCCATGGGACCGATGCCGAGTTTGTTGATCTCGTCCAGGAAGGATACCTCAAGGTGTGAAAGCTCCAGCTTGGGGTTGGGGCTCCCTATCGGCCGGGTCAGGGCCTTCTTGGCCAGGATCGCGCATTTCTCGAAATTCCCGCCGATCCCGACCCCCACGATCACCGGCGGGCAAGGGTGCGATCCCGCCTTCTTCACGGTATGGACGACGAACCGCAGCACTCCTTCCATCCCGTCTCCGGGCCTCAGCATGGCGATATCACTCATATTCTCGCTGCCGCCCCCCTTGGGGCAGAAGATGATCTTGAGCCGTTCTCCCGGAGTGAGACTGAAATGGATCACGGCCGGGGTATTGTCTCCGGTATTTTTTCTATTTAATGGATTGGCCGCCATGGAATTGCGGAGAAACCCTGCGGCATAACCTTGTCGTACGCCTTCGTTGATCGCATCCTCCAGAAGCCCGCCTGTCATTCGGACGTCCTGGCCGATCTCCACAAAAAATACCGCAGTCCCGGTATCCTGGCAGAGGGGAAGTTTTGTATCTCGAGCCACACGATGGTTGTCAAGAATCTCCTGCAGGATCTTCCTTCCGACCGGAGACTCTTCTTGGTTTAGGGCCTGTTGAACGGCCTGAGCCACATCCTCGGCAATCACGCAGTTGGCTTCAATGCAGGCTTGACGGACATGCTCCACGATGGTATCAAAGGCAATCTCTTTCATACGGCTCACTCAGGTTCAGGCCCCACGGGGCATGCTTATGTTTTTTGGCGCTTCACTTGACCCCTAAAATCCTGGCCCCCTTGACCCCTTATGTTTTCACCCGCTCTTTTGGAGATGAGCTAATCAATCAGAGTTCCGCATCGAGCTTGAGCAGCGTTTTGCGGACAGCCTCTGCCGAAAGGTTCAAGAGACGCTGCTCTTCATCCGTCAGCCTGATCTCCATAATCTTTTCCGCGCCGCCGGCGCCGAGTTTGACCGGCGCCCCGATAAAGACACCTTGTATCCCGTATTCCCCCATCAGATACACGGAACAGGGAAGGACCTTCTTCTGATCTTTAAGAATGGCCTCGGCCATCTCCGTCACGGCAGAGGAGGGCGCATAAAAGGCGCTCCCCGTCTTGATCAGGTTCACGATCTCGGCGCCGCCGTCCCGGGTCCTCCGGATCATGGCCTCGATGGTCTTTGCAGGGAGAAGTTCAGTGATCGGAATCCCCGCCACGGTTGTATATCTCGGCATGGGGACCATGCTGTCTCCGTGCCCGCCCAGGACCAAGGCGCTGATATTCTCTGCCGAGACGCCGAGTTCCATGGAAATGAAGGCCCTGAAACGGGCGGCATCCAGGACGCCGGCCATGCCGATCACCTTTTCACGGGGGAACCCGCTGGCCTTCTTAGCCACAGAGCACATCACATCCAGAGGATTGGTCACCATGAGAAGGATGGCATCCGGAGACCTCAGGACCGCCTCCTTCACGACCGTGCGGACGATCTTTGCATTGGTCGCGATCAAATCGTCACGGCTCATTCCCGGCTTTCTCGGGATCCCCGCGGTCACGATCACCAGGTCGGAATCCATGGTTTCGCCGTAATCATGAGCGCCGGCAACATGACTGTGAAACCCCTCGATGGGGGCCGACTCCAGAAGATCAAGCCCTTTTCCCTGCGGGATTCCTTCGGCAATATCAATCAGGACGACATCAGCCAGATCCTTTTCTGCAATGCGCTGCGCCGTTGTGGCGCCGACGTTCCCGGCGCCGATGACCGTGACTTTTTTATACAAGGCAAATTCTCCTCTACAGGGGCTTCATGTCGGCGATGATCTCATCCGCGAACTGGGACGTGGAAAGCCGTGTGGCGCCCTCCATCAGCCGTTCCAGGTCATAGGTCACTTTCTTCCGGCGTATGGTCTCCTCTATGGCGGAGACAATCATATCTCCGGCCTCATCCCAACCCAGATGCTCCAGCATCATGACCCCGGAGAGGATCAGGGAGCCCGGATTGACCTTGTCCTGGCCCGCATATTTCGGGGCCGTGCCGTGCGTCGCCTCGAAGACGGCCATGGTATCCCCAAAATTGGCGCCTGGCGCGAGTCCCAGCCCGCCGACCTGAGCGGCGCAGGCATCCGAGAGGTAATCCCCGTTCAGGTTCGGGGTCGCGAGCACGCTGTATTCATCCGTCCGGGTCAGGATCTGCTGGAACATGGCATCGGCGATCCGGTCATTGATCAGGATCTTGCCCGGGGGGAGTTCCCCGCCATGAAGATCTTTTTCCATAATGGTCTGCCTTCCGAACTCCTGGCTCGCCGTTTCATAGCCCCAGTCCCGGAAGGCCCCTTCGGTATATTTCATGATATTCCCTTTGTGCACCAGGGTCACGCTCTTGCGGTTCCTGGTAATGGCATAACGGATGGCCTTGCGAATCAGCCGTTTGCTCCTGGTCTCGCTCATGGGTTTGATCCCGATCCCGGAATCCGGGAGAATAGAGCACCCCATCTCCCGGTTCAGAAAATCAATCACTCTCCCGGCCTCCTCGGAACCCTTGGGCCATTCGATTCCGGCATAGACGTCCTCGGTGTTTTCCCGGAAGATCACCATATCCATCTTGTGCGGTTCCTTGACCGGCGCAGGAACCCCTTCAAAATAGCGGATCGGCCGGACGCAGGCATAGAGGTCCAGCGTCTGCCGCAAGGCGACATTGAGACTTCGGAATCCCCCCCCCACCGGGGTGGTCAACGGCCCTTTGAGGGCCACGGAAAAATACCGGACGGCCTCAAAGGTATCTTGGGGAATCCATTCTCCAAACTTTTTCTGCGCCTTCTCCCCGGCATAGATCTCGTACCAGCAGAGCCTGCGTTCCCCGCTGTAGGCCTTGTCCACGGCTGCGTTCAGCACGCGCTGGGCGGCGCGCATGATGTCGGGCCCGATCCCGTCCCCTTCGATAAAAGGGATCACGGGATGATCCGGAACGTCCAGCCCTGTGCGGCGGACGATGATCCTCACGCCCTCTTCGGGCGGTGTAAACTTTTCAAACTCGACCATTTTTATATTTCTCCTCAGCGGCCCTGCGCCTTGCAGGCCTTAGTGGTCCTATTATTCGCTTTTGATCAAGTCTTCAAAACGCATATCCACGCCGAAAACACCGATAATCTCGTCCTCTTTGTCGAAAATCGGCGTGGAGACGGTGATGGCCAGAACCCCCGTGGCCTTGGAGGTGTAAAGATCGCTCGCGTGGGTCTTGCCGTCCTTCATCGGTTCTATAAACCATGACCGGTCGGAAAAATCCTCTTTCTCGGAAAATATCTGGTATTTGGCCTTGTCGCCGATCTGAGTGATATGACTGGTCACCTTGATCCCGTCGGTATTGGTGATATAAGCAAATTGAATAAATGGATTATCCCCTACCAGTTTCCGCAGCGTCTTTTCCATCCTTGAACGTTTCATGGAACGAAGATCCGGCGTGGCGGCGCTTTTCTCCACAATGCCCTGAGCCATGTCGAGGGCCTTGGCCTTGATCTTGTCCAGGTCTGATACAAAATACTCAGGAAGATGCTTCCTCGCCTGATGCAGGATCTCTTCGTTGGAGATCGCCGTGATGCGTCCCTGTTCGTACTGCTCGCTCACCCATCTGTGGATGCGGGCAATGCCCGGATGGTGCTTGTCCACGGTGCGGCCGCCCGTCTGACGCAGGTGCGTGTTGATCCAGTAGCTGATCCCGGCCACACCGGATTTGTCCGTGATGATCACGCCGAGCGGCCGGTTCAGGAGACTCCGGGTATCGAAGATGTTATAAATCTCCTCGTTCTTGAGCACGCCGTCGGCATGTATACCGGCCTTGGTCACATTGAAATCCTCGCCCACAAAAGGATAATTGGACGGGATTTGATACCCCAGATCATCCTGAAAATAATTAGCGATCTCGGTGATCACCGTGGGATCCACGCCGTTCTGTTTGCCCTTGAGGCTCATGTATTCGATGATCAGCCCTTCAATAGGCGGGTTCCCTGTCCGTTCGCCGAAACCGAGGAGAGTCCCGTTGGCGGCGCAGCAGCCGTACAGCCAGGCCGTCGCCGCATTGGCCAGCACCTTGTGAAAATCATTGTGCCCGTGCCACTCGAGAAGATGAGAAGGGACGCCGCCGTAATGAATCAGCCCGTAGATCAGATCAGCAACCCCTCGGGGAAGGGCCGCCCCCGGATAAGGGACCGCGTACCCCATGGTATCGCAGGCCCGGATCTTGACCGGGATCCCGCTCTCTTCGGATAAACGCATCAGTTCGTTCACAAAGGGGATGACAAATCCGTAGAAGTCCGCACGGGTGATATCCTCGAGATGGCATCTGGGCACGATCCCCGCATCCAGCGAAGCGCGAACCACATCCAGATACTCATTCAGGGCCTGTTTGCGCGTCTTCTTGAGTTTAAGATAGATATGGTAATCCGAACAGGAGACCAGAATCCCGGTCTCCTTGAGGCCGGCCTCCCGGACGAGCTTGAAGTCCTCCTTCTTGGCCCGGATCCACCCGGTGATCTCAGGATACGGGTATCGGCGGTCCATGCACAATTCCAGCGCCTTCCGGTCCTTCTCGCTGTACAGGAAGAACTCGGACTGCCGGATCACTCCGTTCGGCCCCCCAAGACGGTGCATCATATCAAAGATCTTCAGAATCTGTTCAGGGGTGTAGGGGGGCCTCGCCTGCTGTCCATCCCGAAACGTGGTATCGGTAATCCAGAAATCATCCGGAAGCGACATGGGAATCAGCCGGTCGGCAAAGAAGATCTTCGGAACCTCAACGTATGGAAACATATCACGCAATAGATTCGGTTCCTTCACATCCTTGAGTTCAAAGCGGTAATCCGGTGTGATTCTTGAATCAGGCCTTTTTCTCCTCATGGACATTCTCCTCATCTCATATCAAAAAACCGTTTTTAAAACATGACCTCATTTCATCTTCCAAATCACTGGTTTTAAATGAATGAAGAATACTGGGGTTAGGATCCTGCTATCGTTTTATCGGATATGCAATTTTGAAAAGTATAATGAAACCCGGTAATCTTGTCAATGAATAATTCGGGAAAACATCTCCGGAATTTCAGGCGGCATCCATCCTTGTTTTTGCTTGACAAGGTTTCATGAACTGGCTACATTAAAACCTGCAAAAGGATGATTGCAAGGATTTCCTGCCGAAGTGGTGGAACTGGTAGACACGCTGTCTTGAGGGGGCAGTGGGGGAAACCTCGTACGAGTTCGAGTCTCGTCTTCGGCACCATTAAAAAACAACAAGTTA
>MNYV01000180.1 GCA_001873285.1 Nitrospirae bacterium CG2_30_53_67 | reverse complement strand
AACAACATCCGTCAGAGATCCCGGATACCCGAGCGCGTTATTCAAGGAGGGGGTTTCCGCCCTGGGAAAAGGGGATGCCGTACTTGCCGCCGGATTGCTGGATGGCCTTGAAGAGGCTTACCCGGCGCTCGGAGACTATATTCTCTACTATCGGATCCGGGCCGCTCTGAAGATGGGGAAACCTTCAGAGGCCTTTACCCTTGCCGGCCGGCTTCTTGAGCGGTATCCGGAAAGTGTGCTGGTCCCCAGGACCCGGATGGAGATCGTCCGGGCACTGATCTCCTGGAAGCAATTCCCTGCGGCCAGGGGGGTTGCCGAGGGGATCCTGAAACAGGAAGAAAGATCCGAGACAAGGCGGCGGGTTTCTCTGCTGCTGGGCGAAGCCCTTGAAGGCGTGAAGGATTGGCAGGGCGCCCAGGACGTCTATCAGCGCCTAACCTTTGAAAATCCCGTCACCCCGGAGGGAAGAGATGCGGAAGAACGGATGGCGGGTATCATGAAGACGAGGGGCGTGGCGCCGGAGATTCCGTCGGACGATCTTTATTTCGCACGGGTGCAGGCGCTGAACCGATCCCTCAGGTATGACCGGGTCATTGAGGTTTGCAGTACATTTGAGAAGCGCTATCCTGAGAGTCCTCTGCTGGAGCAGGCGCTTCTTCTTAAGGCCAGGGCCCTGATCAAGACTGAATCGCCCGATCAAGGGATCCATCTTTATGAGAAGCTCATCCGTTCCAAAGGCGCCGGTACGGTCCAGGCTGAAGCGGCGTACCATCTCGGGAGTTATTACTGGAATCAGGACAGGGATTCCGAGGCAAAACGGATCTTCAAGCGCCTGATCAGGGCCTATTCTGCGGGTGAATGGGGCATGATGGCGCGTTATGCCCTCGGAAGGATCTATGAGAATGATGGGGATGATTCCGAGGCCGTGGATTATTTTCTCACGTCAGGGGAGGTCAACGCCGATCATCCGCTTGCGGCCGAAGGGGCATGGCGCGCCGGGTGGGTGGAATACAAGGCAGGGAAATACGAGAAGGCCAGGGATATTTTTCTTTCCTGTATGAGAAACTATCCCCGGTCCGACCTGTTCCCTGCGGCGCTGTACTGGCAGGGTAAATGCGAGGAAAAGTTGAGCAACGCGGAACAGGGACAACAAATCTTCCGGCGGCTCGCGGAGGATTACCGTTGGAATTTCTACGGAACCATGGCCAGAAAGCGTTTGGAATCATCCTGGAATCTGGTTCCGGATACGGCAGCCTCTTCGGATCAAGAGGATCAGGCATGGTATCCGGAACCGATCCGTCCGGCTCCGGGATCGCCGCTCGCCTTCCATCTGGACCGAGCGGAGGAGCTGATCCGGATCGGTTATTTGGATGAATCCGGGGAAGAAATAGCCGCCGTTCAGAAGCAGGTATCCCAAAACCCGGCGGATCTCTGTTATGTCGCGGTCCTTTATGAGAGGGCCGGGAACTTCCCCAAGTCTTTGAGGTGGGTTCTGAAGAGCAAGGCCTGCGGCTCGGAGGGGCAGGTCAACATCGCCTGCATGAAACGGTTCTTGTATCCTCTGGCCTTTTGGGATACGGTTCAAAGAGAGACACGGAAAAACAATCTGGATCCTTTTTTTGTGCTGGCGGTCATGCGCCAGGAGAGCCTGTTCCAGCCGGACATCGTCTCTCCTGCCGATGCACGCGGCCTTATGCAGATCATCCCCTCGACGGGGAGGGTGATTGCCCGAAATCTCGGAATCAAGGATTTCACACCGGAAAACTTATATGATCCGGAGACGAATATCATGATGGGAATCCGGTACCTGACTGATTTGAAGGATCGTTCCAATGGAGACCTGGTCCGGGTTCTATGCAGTTACAATGCAGGGGAATCCAGGTCCGATCAGTGGTGGGATCTCTACCAACAGTTGGATGCGGATGAGCGGATCGAGTCCATTACCTTCAGGGAAACCAGGGATTATGTCAAGAGGGTCCTGAATAATATGGAGATCTACAGGCGTCTTTATGAGCCCTCTGCACCCCATGTCGGCAAGGATTCATCCAACCCATAGTTGATGGACTCGTAAAAAGTCCACAAGTGGGACGGCACAGTAAAAAGCTCCGTATGCAAGGCGCGCGAATTCTGAGGAATGAGGCGTGCTTAGAAGTACGCTGCAATGACGAAGAATGAAGCGCAACGCCGCAGACGGACTTTTTACGAAGCCGTCATAGTTTGATCGGAGTCAGGCAATGCAGATCGTGATCCGAGAGGCCCGCATTGTGGACGGTTCCGGCGCCCCGGCCTTTACCGGGGATATCGGCATCCATCAGGGCCGCTTCGCCTATGTGGGGCCCTGCTGCCCTGAACGGGGGGAGACTGAGATTCAGGGGCATGGAGAGGCGGCCGCGCCGGGATTCGTGGACGTCCATTCCCACTCGGATTATTATCTCCTGGTCAACCCGCTTGCGGAAAGCAAGGTGCGGCAGGGGGTGACCACGGAGATCGGAGGCAACTGCGGATATTCCGCGGCCCCGGTCTTCGGCAAGGTCAGAGAGGAAAGGGTCAAGGTCTATCGGGACCTTTTCGGGCTGGACCTTCCATGGGAGAGTGTGGGCGCGTATCTTTCGCATCTGGCCATGCAGGGGATCTCCGTGAATTTCGGCCTGCTCGCCGGACACAATACGATCCGTTCTTCCGTGATGTATGGAAGCGACCGGGCGCCGTCTTCCGAAGAAATGGCTCGGATGGTTCAGCTCATCAGGCATGCCATGAGCGAGGGAGCGCTTGGACTCTCTACGGGGCTCATCTATCCGCCGGCCTGTTTCTCTCGGACTTCCGAAATCGTCGATCTCTGCCGGGCGGCCAAGGAGGACGGCGGGATCTTCGCGGTGCATATGCGAAGCGAGGGGAACCGTCTGCTCGAGGCCGTGGACGAGGTGATCGAGATCGCCTTCATTTCCGGCATCCCACTTCAGATTTCTCATCTCAAGACATCCGGAGAGCGGAACTGGAACAAACTCGATGCCCTGTTTGAACGGATTGAGACCGCCCGGAGACAGGGGGTGGACGTGACGGCTGACCGTTACCCCTACAC
The DNA here is from genome assembly GCA_001873285.1 of Nitrospirae bacterium CG2_30_53_67. NCBI lineage: Bacteria > Pseudomonadati > Nitrospirota > Nitrospirae bacterium CG2_30_53_67. The sequence goes on along the minus strand of MNYV01000180.1, from coordinate 4,136 downwards.
GGCATCCAACACCGGGTTATCGGCCGTGCTTCCGGACTGGGCCTTCGAGGGGGGGACCGAAGGCCTCATGAACCGGCTGAAAGACCAGGAGATAAGACGCCGGATGAAAAAAGAGATCGAGGCTGCCCACCCTGAAGAGGATTATTTCGACCGGATCATGATCTCCGCCGTGACCCGGCCCGAGAACCGAGGCTATGCCGGGAAAAAGGTCAAGGCGTGCGCCGGTCTGGCAGGGAAGGAGCCTTTGGAGTTTGTTTTTGATCTTCTCGTACAGGAACGGAACATGGTGGACAGCATTCATTTCACCATGAGCCATGAGAACCTGCGGCGTATTCTAAAGAAAGACTATGTCATGATCGGCTCGGACAGCGGGGCCAAGACCCTGGAGGGCCCGCTCGGCGAAGGGAACCCTCATCCGAGGGCTTATGGGACCTGTCCTCGCGTCCTCCAGCAGTTTGTGCGGGAGGAAGGGCTCCTGAGCCTGGAGGAGGCGGTCCGGAAGATGACATCCGATCCGATCAAAAAGTTAGGTATTCGTGACCGAGGCTTGATCCGGCAGGGGTTCGCGGCGGATCTGGTCCTCTTTGATCCTCAAACGATCCGGGACCCATCCACCTATGAGGAACCCAAAAGGTATCCGGAGGGGATCCGAATGGTCATGGTCAACGGGGAGGTCGTGGTGATGGACGGCGAGCATACCGGGAAAAGGCCGGGGAAGATATTAACGCTTCGAAGCTATTAATCATTGCATAATTAAAGCGAGATAAATATTATTCTTAACGTTGTATAGTATACTTATCTTGTCTGCTCTGTCGTCATTGCCCGACTTGATCGGGCAATCCAGAGAAGGAATCTGGATTCTCCGGTCAAGCCGGAGAATGACAATATGTAGCCTTATTTATGCAAGGCTATATAAATGAGGTTTTTTAATGAAACCGGTCATCGGGGTCACACCGGATTTTGAAGAGGGGAAAGAAAAGGCCGAGGCCCATTATTTTTTGCGTGAACGGTATATCACGGCGGTTATAAAAGGAGGGGGAGTCCCGTTGATCCTTCCTTATGTTGAGGGTCCGGCTGAGGTTTCCCTGCTGCTCGACCTTGTTCACGGTCTGCTGCTGACCGGCGGGGCCTTTGATATCGACCCCTCCTTCTATGGTGAGGAATGGACCGGGGAGAAGGGGACGGTCAAGGAGAACCGGACACGTTTTGAGATGGAGATCACGAAACAGGCGCTGAAGAGAGGCCTTCCGATCCTCGGGATCTGCGGCGGGGAGCAGACGATCAATGTGGCCCTGAACGGTTCGCTCTATCAGGACATCGGGACTCAGAAACATGGGGCGTTGGACCATGAGCAGAAGAAACCAAAGACCGAACCCTCGCATCAGGTAAGGATTGTCCCTGAGACGCTGCTCCATAAAATCATCGGGGAAGAGACGCTTCAGGTCAACAGCGCCCACCACCAGGCTGTGAAGGAGATAGGGGATGGATTGAAGGTTAATGCCTTGGCTGAAGACGGTGTGATCGAAGGGATTGAGAGCGAACGCCGCGGTTTCGTTCTGGGTGTGCAGTGGCATCCGGAATTTCTGTTTGAGCGTGACCGGGGATGCCGCAGGATCTTCGAGGCATTCATTGATGAGGCTGCACGGAGATAGGGCGAAGCCTTCGTAAGTTTTTTACTCTAAATGAACATACCCCGCTGCTTGCAGCGGGGTATGTTCATTTTTCTATGGCCGGCCATCTTGCTTACGAAAGAACCTTCACTTCTCATCCTTGAAGCGGAGCCGGCCTTCCCGGATCCCTTTGAGGGCGGTCTGGTGCTGTTTGCCGATGAGTCTTTCCATGGACTTTTCGTCCGGTTCGGGGCCATAGAGTTCAGCGTAGCGCATCTTCTTTGAAAAAAGGATTCTCCCCCTGTAATAAACCGAGGTCTGGATGGATGAGTCCGAATTGAGTTTTTCAGTCAGGACGTAGAGAGGCCGGTTCTTGTACTCGACGTTGTCCATGAGCCAGATCTCTTGTTTTTCCTTTGCAGGGGATACCTCGACGGCAGGTTTTGTCCGATTCTTTTCTCTGGAAGATTCGAGAGAACTTACGGCATCGGCCGCCCCGGCCAGCCGGTGTGCGATCAGGTTGAGCTGCTCAGTGGCCTTCAGATTCATCGGATTCAGGGTGAACGGCCGGAGGCGCCGGGTGGATTCCACAATTCCCTGATGGTACTCCATGATACCGAGAAGCTCAGGGGAGATCCCCAGAAATTTACGGCTGACGGCAGTGACCACGTCAGCCGGGCGGCGATGGTCATGACGGCCGGCCATGTTCACAATCATTTGAGGAGAAAAGTCCTTCAGGGTTTTCAGGATGAGATCCGCATAGCAGCGGTCCACGTGAGAGATTTTCTCAATCAGTTCGGGAACCGCGTGGACCTTCCGGCGGCTCTTGGGATGGGTCGCCGAATCAACCATAAAAGAGATCAGGGGATTCTGAGGGAATGTCTTCAGGATCTTCCTGTAGACCGCCATCTTCAGCAGGTGGTAGGTGGTTTGGATTGAGGCAGGATCCTCGGTCATCACCACGATAGGCCGGTTGGAAAGGAGAAAGAGGTCAAGGGCGTTCGTCTGGATGCCGCCTCCCAGGTCCATGAGAAGGATGTCGGCTCGCACAAGCGGGATGCCGGACAGAATCCTCCCGGTCAGATCTTTCTGATAGTCCGGATAGGCCGGGAGCTGACGCCCTCCTCCGATCAGACTCAGGCCCGGTATCGGGGTTTCGACGGCTGTGTCCGGAAGTCCTCCGGGGGCGCCGGTCAGGAGATTGTTCAGTGTTTTGGTGATATAGGGGATGCCGAGGGCGGTATGGAGGTTGGATGCGCCGAGATCAGCATCGAGGAGTACGACCTTCCTGTTCATCCGGGAAAGGAGGATGCCGAGATTGGCTGTAAGGAGGGTCTTTCCCACGCCTCCCTTGCCGCTTCCGATCGGCCAGATCTGAATCCCCTGTCTCAATTCGGTCATGAGTCCTCCCTCATCGATGCATCTAAGATATATGCAATCGTGAGTCAAATGTCAATCAGATTTTAAAAGGCACTGGTGACATTAGCGAACCACATCTTGAGGAGGTGGATGACAACATCGGGCTTCTGGTGGGTGATCTTGGTTTATCAACCTTTGAAGATAAACTTTGCCTATGGGTGTTGGATGGGGCGTATTCCACGCCTTTATCGTGAGTCTGTGTTGGACGAGGACTCAAAAAAACCTCTTCCCGTGGATTCCGACCCTCATTGTCTCTTTATGCTCAAGCATTATCGCATATCTAATGATAGTAAAGATACTTGCGCCACCCCTCGCTCCCGATTCCTCTGGTCCGGCAGAGATGGATATGGTAGGGATATCTCGGCTCCTTCGGGCCTTTCAGGAGGGTCATCCCGGCCTCGGAGGGTGCAAGATCCCCTTTCCGGGTATTGCATATTTTGCAGCAGGCCACAAGATTATCCCAGCGGGTTTCCCCGCCTCTGGATTTCGGGATCACATGGTCCAGGGTCAGATCCGTGGGATTGGAACGCCGCCCGCAGTACTGGCACGTATTTTTATCACGGATCAGGACGTTCTTCTTGGTGGGATGTTTTTCCCTCATATGCGGGGTCTTGATGTAATGGAGCAGACGGATCACAGAGGGGACGGAGATTTTGAGAGAGGGCGTATGAAAGTAACGGGGCGTCGCCTCTTCACAGGCGGCCACGCCTTTTGAAATCAATACGATTGCACGGCGTGCCATGCAGATGTTGATCGGTTCGTAACTGGCATTCAAAACCAGAACGCTTGTATTCATGAGTGTCACTCTGTTAGAACATGTGCGCTATCCACGGTTGTTTGCGATTGCTTTGGGATGAGGTCCCGATCCATCATCCGTCAATCGTTTAAGACCCCTGTTCTCTGAACGATTTCATTTGAAGCGACTGGTACGATACCTTATAGCAGGTTTATCCTCTTTTTGTCAATATTTTTCCTCATGCTGCCTGGGAAAGCGAGGGGTCTGCGACAAAAATACCTGTCCTCCGACTGGATCGGGGGATTGGTACACATCAGGATTATATAGGGTTGTCATTGTCCGATCGGACAATCCATGGTTCGACAAGCTCA
>MNYV01000179.1 GCA_001873285.1 Nitrospirae bacterium CG2_30_53_67 | reverse complement strand
GTAGGGCGGTCTCATCAAGGCGCGCGACTGAGGTGTGCCCCTCTGGTACGCCGCAAGAAGCGGAACGCCGAGGAGACCGCCCTACGGCACTCGAATGCCGCCGTATTTACGAATAGGGTCACTAAGGATGAGCGCACGCCATGGAAGACCTGCAAAGCCTCCCCTATGATATCCTGACGGTTCATGAGCTGACGGCAAGGATCCGCGGCCGGCTGGAAGAGACGTTTCCCTCCGTCTGGGTCACGGGCGAAATATCCAATCTCAAGACTCCCTATTCCGGGCATACCTATTTTACACTGAAGGATGAAGAAGCCCAGATCCAGGCTGTGTTCTTCAAATACAAGAGACGGTACATCCGCTTTGAGCCTGAAGACGGCATGCAGGTCCTCTGCAAGGGGATCGTGACCGTCTATGAGTCCCGCGGCACGGTTCAGATCAATGTGGACTATATGGAACCGATAGGTTTGGGCGCCCTGCACCTGGCCTTTGAGCAGATCAAGGAGCGCCTCGATCAGGAAGGGCTTTTTGATCCGGCTCATAAAAGGAAGCTCCCTCTGCTTCCCCAGCGGATCGGTGTGATCACCTCACCCACAGGCGCCGCGATTCAGGATATCCTGAACATCATCAACCGGCGTTTTGCCAATGTGGAGATCCTGATTGCTTCGGTCCACGTCCAGGGCGACAGCGCCGCTCAGGAGATCGTAGATGCCGTAGAATCGTTGAACCGCCGGGAGGATCTGGATGTCATCATCCTATCTCGAGGCGGAGGATCTCTCGAAGACCTTTGGCCCTTCAACGAAGAAAAGGTTGCCCGGGCGGTCTATGGTTCAAGCATCCCGGTCATCTCCGCCGTGGGGCATGAAACGGATTTTACCATCTCGGATTTCGTGGCCGATTTCAGGGCGCCGACCCCTTCCGCTGCCGCAGAACTCGTTGTCCGGAATAAAGCGGAAATGGAGGATAGGATCCTCACCCTAAAGGAACGTCTTCAAAACCGGGTCGGCGTCATCCTGAACCGGAGGCGGTCCGCCTTGGAGAATCTCTCCCGGAGACTCATCAGTCCGCAGCAGAGGATCGGGATGATCCGGCAGCGTCTGGACGACCTGAACGAGGCCGTCAAAATATCATTCAAGCGCAAGGTGGGTTTACTGAGGGCGCGTCTTCAGGGGAAGATATCCGCCCTTCGTCTTTTAAATCCCAAGGAGAAGGTCGGAAAGTTCCGTGAGCGGCTTGCGGTCCATATGAAAAAGAACCGGAGGGAAATGATATTTTCCCTTCAGAGGCGGAGAGACCGGCTGTCCGCTCTTTCAGAGCGGCTTGATGCCCTGGGTCCTTTAAAGGTCCTGCAGCGCGGCTACAGCATCGTTTACAAGCTGCCGGAGGAGAAGATCATCCGGGAAAGCCGGCAGATCTCTCTGAACGACCGTTTAAGAATCCATTTTCATCTCGGCCGGGTCGAGTGCACGGTGGATCATATTGAGGAGGGGTAAACTTTTCTTGATGTCTGCCATGCAGACCGGATCCCGCCTGAATCCCCTCCTGAAAAACATCAAAAAAATATGGGTCTTCCATGAGGTATTCTTTTCCCGAGAGGAAAATCTTGCGGTTTCTTTGCTGGGCCCTGTACGGCGTCTTGCTCTTCCGCTGCCTCTCCTATGATCCTGCCGCAGATCCTGGGCGACATTCTGCAGAAGAAGGCCGGCGGCCCCTATCGGTCTCCGTGACCGGGGAGGTCCGGAGACCGGGAACCTACCTCTTCGATGAGCCATGCTCGGTCATGCAGGCCATTCAAACGGCCGGCGGGCCGGCCAGGGATGCTGATTTGGGACGTCTCAATCTCAAGGTTCCGCTCTTTTGGAATTCGATTCTGAGAGTCCCTTCTCTCCATTCAGGTTTTGAGCCGGTGATTTCGCTTAACCGTTCCTCGGCCATGGAACTGATCGAAATTCCAGGCATCGGTCCTGAACTGTCCGGCCGGATCGTGAGGCACAGGGAGAAGATCGGGCCTTTCAAAGACGAGGAGGATCTGCTGCATGTTCCGGGAATCGGAAGGAAAAAGCTCCGGCAGATCATGGAACATGCGGTCCTGAACGAGGATAAGCCATGAACAGGCCGCTCTTTTACATATTGATCTCAATCATCCTCGGTATCCTGCTCTCGGTGCACATGGATCCTTGGCCTCTGTTTCTTGTGATCCTTGTCCCGGTCCTATTGTCAGTGATTTCGTTCCAACGGTTTAAACGATTTGAATGGCTGCTTCTGCTCTTTGTTTTCTTTTTTCTCGGCGCCCTCGGAGAGTCCCTCTGGATGACCTGCCTGCCCAAAGATCACCTCCTGCGGCGGATGGATGATCAGCACAAATCCACCGTGACCGGCATGGTGGCTTCTTTTCCGGAAGTTTTTGCAGACCGGGTTCGGTTTCTTCTTGCGGTAGAGCGATACCAAGGCATGGAGTCGTCCGGAATGGTGGATGTTTCTATATACACCTCTTCCTCGACCAAACAGCAGGGGAGAAAGAGCGTGGATCTCGACTATGGAGACAGGGTGAAAGTGACAGGGACATTTCGAAAGCCGAGGAATTACAAAAATTCCGGCGCCTTTGATTATGTCGCCCATTTAAAAAGAAAGGGGATCTGGGTCCTGGGGGCGGCATCGCCCGGCGGCATACAGGTGATCGGGAAACAGAAGGGGAACCCCTTCATGATGAGGATCATGGGATACAAGAAGGATTTTCACCATTTTCTCAAGACCCTGCTTCCTGAACCCTCAACCGCCCTGATCAAGGCCCTCATCACCGGGGACCGAAGCGGCATATCGAGGGAGATGCAGGACCGTTTCGCCCGTGCCGGGACCGCTCATCTCCTGGCCATATCCGGGCTCCACATGGGTTTCATCTCGTTCTTCTGCTACCAGTGCTTTTTGCTGATCTTCACCTATTCTCTGCCCGTTTCCATTCTCCGGAAATCCTATTTCTGGCTGATTCCCTTCCGGCTCGCTTCGATGATGACCTTGATCCTGCTTCCGATTTATACGATCTTTGTGGGAGCGGGCGCCTCTTCGATCCGTGCCTGCATCATGATTATGGCCTATCTGGCCGCCAAGGTCCTGGAGCGGGAAAGAGATCTCCTGCAGACTTTAATGCTTGCCGCCCTGGTCATCCTCGTCTGGCGGCCGCCGTCTCTTTTCGACATTGACTTCCAGCTCTCCTTTGCCTCGGTTGCGGCCATGATCCTTTTTTTCAGGCATCAACATGACCAGGAGAAAAAAGAGGGAAAGGAATCCTCTTTGAAGAAAGACAAAAAAGTTATTTCAGAGATCCTCAGAAAAGCGATCAGGAAAATAACCGGCCTTGTCTTCGTAACCCTTGTTGCCGCGGCCGCTACGTCGCCGATGACTGCGGAAACGTTCCACCGTGTCAGTGAGGCAGGGATCGTAACGAACCTTCTGTTCGTTCCCCTGACCGGTTTCTGGATCGTCCCTTGTGCGCTGATCACTCTTGTGTCATTCATGATTTATCCTCCCCTGGCGGTATGGCCGGCCAGGCTCGCGGGCTTCGGGGTCTCCATGCTTGCCTGCGGGGTTGATTATTTCGGGTCGTTGACTTGGGCGGCAACCTGGGTCTTCCCCCCGCCCGGCGTTCTGACTCTGGTCTATTATGTTTTACTGCTTCTCATTCTGATTTTTCCCAGGATGGGGGAGGCCCGGCGTATCGGGTGCATCCTGGTCTTGGGCCTTTTATTTTTCGTGGTGGTGTTCCGGGCAGGGCAGATAAGAGGTGACGGTCATCTCCACATCCGGTTCCTGGACGTGGGGCAGGCATCTTCGGTTCTGCTGATCCTTCCAAATGCGGAAACCGTTCTGATCGACGGCGGAGGCTCCTATCTATCCTCGCAGGACATCGGGAGGCAGGTCGTGCTCCCGGCCTTGCTTGCCATGGGGATACGGAAAATTGATCTCATGGTTCTGACCCATCCCCATCCTGACCATCTGAACGGACTGATCGGGATTTTGGAGGAGATCCCTGTGGGAGAGGTCTGGGATGCCTGGAAGGTCTTCCCCTCAGAGGAATACCGCCGTTTCCGAAAACTCATCGCTGATCAGGGGATTCCAAGGCGTTTTCTGAACCCTGCGGGAGAGCGGATAGCCATGGGGCAGGTTCTGTTTGATGTCCTGCAGCAAGGCGCCGGGTATACCTGTGGTTCCAATTCCAATGTGAACAATGATTCACTGGTCATGAAAGTGACTTTCGGGAAAATCAGTCTTCTGATCACCGGGGATCTGGAGACGCCCGGTGAGAAGACCCTATTGAGAAGATACCAAGGAGAAGAGTTGAAGAGCACGATTTTGCAGGTCCCCCATCATGGAAGCCTTTATTCCAGCAGCCCCTCTTTTATAGACCGGGTCAGGCCGGAGATAGCCGTGATACAGGTCGGGAGCAACAATCCCTTTCAATTTCCCAATTCGGACGTCCTCGGCAGGTATCGGTACATCTTTCCTGAGAAGACCATCTTCAGAACGGATCAAAATGGCGCAGTCTGGCTTGAAACAGACGGGAAAAGGATTCAGGTCCGGAACTTCTGAAGCACATCCATATTTTCAGCCGTCCGTCGTCTGCACTTCGCTATTTTCCCTTG
>MNYV01000178.1 GCA_001873285.1 Nitrospirae bacterium CG2_30_53_67 | reverse complement strand
CCTTAGACTGGTTTCAAGCAATTGAAAATTCAATTCACAAACATGTAAAAGAATGAGTCCTGCAGTTTGATTAAAGAGTGCAACTCCCGATTAGACGGAAAATTGAGCTCGAAGGCGGGACTTGAGGACGCGCGGGACTTGGGGACGTTGTTTCTTACGTTGCAAAATGGTTGATAGGCAAAATGTAAGTATAGAGAGGAAAGGCGACGGACCATGCAATATATCTGATTTGGAGAGAAGAATATATGATCGTTGATGAGCTGCGGCACTGGAGATATTATCATCTGGGTTCGGCCTGGAACAAAGCCTTTGATTTTCTGATATCCCTGACACCCGATATTGAAGAAGGGGAGTACCCTCTGCAGGGGGACGAAATCTTCGCACGGATTATGAGTTATGAAACCCGCAACCTCGGATCGGCTGTGCTTGAGGCGCACCGGAAATATGTGGATGTTCAAACCGTGCTTCTCGGCCGGGAAGGGATTGAGTGGTTCCCGGTCCATGGACTTAAAACCGATATGCCGTACGATGAATCCAAGGACGCGGAATTTTTCAGCCGCCCTTATCCGGGACCGGCCCGCGTGGAGCTGTGCGCCGGCGTGTTTGCCGCCTTCTTTCCCCATGACGCCCATATGCCCTCCCTGATCATCGGGGATACGCCTGAACGGGTCAAGAAGGTGGTGGTTAAAATCATAGCAGAGCTTTTGAACCTCAGAAGAAGATCTTAACAAAAGTAATCTTTTTCCTTACTATTAGGTAAGAAAATAATAAATTTGAAAGGAAAATGTATGGCTGTTTCAACCGTGACCGTGAAGGGACAGACGACCATACCGAAAAAGATCAGAAAATATCTGAAGCTTCAGCCGGGCGACAAGATTGATTTTATTGTGGAAGAAAGCGGGAAAGTCGTTCTGGAACCGGCGACACTGGATGTCAAGGAGCTTGAGGGTATATTGCACAAGCCTGGCATGAAAGCCGTCTCTGGAGAAGAGATGGCAAAAGCCATCAAGAGCCGGTTCATGAGAAAATAATATACATTGAATCTAAAGATATCGTCCGCCAGTCAATCCACGATTACAGAAACGGAAGCGCTGATCTTGCCGACTATCTTATCGGCAGGATGAACCATGCCAAAGGATGTGATGTGACAGCGACGTTCGACCGGGCTCTCAAAGACTGCCCCTCTTTTTTTCTACTGGACTGAACAGGTTCTAAAATAGAGGATGGGAAGATCGTTCTCAAGGATTCGGTGTTTGTGTATACCATGCAATCAGGGCTCAATGTTACAGAGAGCGATATGGCGGTCATGAAACGCCTCAAAACCATTCTCAAATAAAAAGCCCGTTCTTGAATTTCTGCCTTATTTGTGATATGTAATAAATAATGTCCAATAACTCAAGGCCGCTGACAGGACTCCTCACATGGGAGCGTGTAGATGAACTGATCGAGAAGATCAAAATGATCGGCCCTTGGTATATCCATTCCCCGGAGAAAGGGATGAAATCCCTTTTTCTTTCCAAAGGAAGCGAAGCCTCTCTTTTCCTCTCGGATCGGTCGGAGGAAATCAAGTCCCGCAAACACGGCGCGGGCTGGATTTACGTGCATACCCCGGAAGCCCCTTCCTGGATCAAGATCTACGATCCCATGAAATGCGGGTCCTCCTGCAGTATGACCACACCCAAGGCATGGTGGGAAATGACGCTCATGGATCCACGAGAAAGCCTCCCGCCTGAACCCCAAACTCCGGAGAAGCGGGGCCTGACCGAAAGGAAATATTTTTCCCATTTTGGGAAATTTTTTTCCTAAAAAGTGAAAAATTTTACCCACGAAAAGGGGCAGAATTCAGGATAATCCTTCAAATCATATATCTGAATCTATCCAAAGTACTTAATTATCCTAATTTTTAAATAATACGCCGATAAACAGTTAAATATGGCATGTTATTTGCAAATATTACAGAATACGAGGTAAAAATGGGACCCATACCGGATTCAACAGGACTGAACAAGCGTCAAAACCCTGATGACCGCAGGAAAAGACCGACGCATCTCTTCCGGAAGCATACGCTTCTTGGAAGGAGAAAAGGACACCGGCGCACCACTGACCCGCGATCCAATTACTACGTGGACCTTTATAGCCCGTGGCTCTTTGCCGTTCTTGTCCTTATTATTATTCTCTCACTGCTCGATGGGATATTCACATACAACTATGTCTCCCACGGCGGTAAGGAATTGAACCCGATTATGCAGGTCTTGATTGAAAAGGGGGCGCTCGCCTTTTTCCCCTATAAATTCTTCATTACTTCATTAGGCGTCATCATCCTATGCCTTCACAAGAACTTCACCTTCGTCCGCAGTCTGACTTACCTGGTTCTGTTCATCTATATCCTGCTCATCTTCTACCAGGTGGGCCTCCTTTACGCATTCTGAATCGTTTCAGTCCTTCTCGATCATCTTCCGATGAGGGAATGTTATTTCTCCATACCCTGATCTCTCGCCTGGATGCCAGGACGCCTTTCCTTGACTTGCTCCTTCAGGTTCGTTATAGTCATTTATGTCGTATCACGAAGAACATCCGGGATCAGAGCATCTAATGACCATAGCGCACTTATCTGCCATGATACGATGAAGGGACGGGAATCTCATTGATGAAAGACGATACAACGATCATTAAAGATATCCGGTCTTTCCTCAAGGTCAAACAGCAGATCGAAATCGACTTCGACCATCCTGATTTCCTGGAGGAATATGCAAGCCGGGTCCAAGGAATCGGGGAGGATCACATCACCGTCGCCACCCCGGTCGCCAAATGCGCACCGGCTGAGACCCATTGCTGGATCTACTATGTCTATAAAGACCAGAGATACGGGTTCGAATCCAAGGTGGAAGGATACCAGGGAGACTATGCCTCCCAGATGATCCTCACCTGCCCCAAAGAGATTCTCCGACTCCAGAGAAGAAAATATTTTCGGGTCGCTGTGGACATCCCAGTCACCTGCCGGATCCCCGGCGGGTCCATCCATGACCCTGAAGGCGTCTTCCCCGGGACGATCCAAAACATCAGCGCCGGCGGGGTCTTGGTGGAAACCGAAAAAGAAATTTCTATCGGAAGCGAGATCCTCCTCTTCTTCAGCCTCGACCAGGACATGGATCTTGATGATATCCCCTCAAGGGTGGTCCGGGGCGGGATCATCGAGAAAACAAAGAAGGACCTCCTGTATGAATACGGCATCGAGTTTTACAATATTCATGGCCGCCTCCGGGATGCCATCATGCGTTTTGTATTCAACCAGCTGATTCTCCTTAAAAAAGAGGGGGAAATATAGAACTCCGTTTTTTCCCCGCATTCCCGGCCTCAAATGATCACGTCTTCAAATCATACCTTTGCTTGCAGAACCCCTTTTTCTATGTTATATACTTTTAGACTCACACAGCCGCCGGCCGGATTGCTTCTTCAGGAAGCAACTTTTTTACCGGAGGGGCACATCCCGTAAAAGACAAAAAGGATCAGAACCATTCATTTCGAGTCAGACGAGGAGGAGTGACCATGTCTGAAGAAGAAAAAAAGGAGAAGGGATTTTCATTCGTGGACAAGCGGAAATCCCTCGATCAAGAGGATGAAACGGTACAAACCGGGAAAGGGGCTGAACCCAAAAAAGAGAAGCAGGCTGAAAAAACAACTGAACCCGCAGCCGGAACACAAGATAAAAAATCTCCTCTCCCGGAGATCGACTTCAATTTCTTTATCCTCTCCCTGAGCAGTTCTGCCATGATGCAGATGGGGATTATCCCCAACCCGGTTACAAAAACCAGGGAAAAAAACCTGGATCTTGCCAAGCAGACCATTGATATCATCGCCATGATCGAGAAGAAGACCAAGGGGAACCTGACCCCGGAGGAGGCTCAGTTCATGGAATCCATCCTCTATGACCTGAGAATGCAATACGTGGAAGTGATCAAAGGCAATTAAAAAAGGACGACCTGCCGCCCGGTGTAACCTCGGCGGGGCATCAAAAGGAGGGGAGCCATGATGAAAAAAACCCTGATCATCCTCGCAGGCATCATCGTAGTCCTGGTGGTCATCATGGGAGCGGCCATCGCCCTATCACCGGTATTCCTGAATCAATACAAGGATCAGATCCTGGCCAGGGCGGGAGAGGTCATCAACCGGGATATCAAAATGGGAGACATCCGGCTGACGCTCTTTACCGGGCTCGGCCTGCGTCTGACCGATGTGTCGCTCTCCAACGCCAAAGGGTTTCGTGATGAGTCCATGCTCTCCATCTCGGACATGGATGTCAAGGTCAGGTTCCTCCCGCTCCTTAAAAAAAAGCTGGAGGTGGACCGGGTGATTCTCATGAAGCCCAGCATTCTGATCGAAAAGAACAAAGACGGGGTCTTCAACTTCAGCGATATCAGCGGCAAAAAGGCGGCCGCGCCGCCGGCCGTAGAACAGAAAAAAGAGGCAGAGGCCAAGTCCCCTCTTTCCGACCTGACCAGCCTGATCGTCTCTCAGGTCAGGATTTCCGACGCGGCCCTTTCATATTATGACGCAGGATCCGAGTCCATGAAGAAAGGACTTCGGATCCAGCGCCTTGATCTCGTGCTCGAGGATGTCTCCCTGGAAAAACCGATCCCCTTCTCCCTTTCCTTCGGAGTGAACAGCGATGCCAAAGACATCGAAATCAAGGGGACCATCGGACCTGTAGGAGCGGACCTCAACACGAAGAACATGCCTCTTGCCCTCCAGATGGCGATCCGGAAGTTCGCAGTCAAACGGCTCATGGATTTTCTGGGGCCCAAGCCTCCGGTCATGATCCAGGATGGAACGTTGACCGTCACTTCAGACCTCTCGGGCAATCTCGCCTCAGGCCTGAAGATTTCCGGCGCCGCAAAGGTGGATTCACTGACCTTGAATGATGCTGCAAAAAACCAGCCTCTGGTTCAAGGATTGAATATCAGCCTTGAACAAGACCTTTCCCTGCATCTGAAAGACCAGAAGATCGTATTCCGCAAAGCGGACCTCACCGTGGACCGCGCGAAGCTCGATATCAAAGGCGAAGTATTGAAATTCCAGAGCGACCCTTCACTTTCCATGCTGATCAGTAGCAGCGACATCCCCTTGCCGGGCTGGGACAAGATCTTTCCCGCCCTATCGGGCATGGGTCTGGACGGCTCCCTGAAGGCAAAGGGGAGCATCTCCGGCAAGCCCAAGGAGAAAATGCTGATGACCCTGGACTTGTCTTCTCCGAACCTTGCAATCAAACTCCCGGAGAAAAAGAACCCGGCCAAACCTGAAGCAAAGAAAATTCCTCAATGGCCGTCCATCTCTGCAGAGGCGGCTGCATCCGCCGAACCTAAAAAGGCAGCCGGGTCTCCATTGCCCGAGAAGATTGACTTCAAAGGAAAGATAGAGATTGCAAAAGGCACGATCGAAAATGTCGCCTTCTCAGACCTGAAGGGAAATTACGAAAAGAGCGGAAACCGCGTCAGCCTCACCGATTTTTCCGTCAAGGGATTCGGAGAACAGGGTTCCGCATCAGGAAATATCAGAGCGGACCTCGGCGCTCTCAATCCTCCGTTTCAGGCTCAGGTCCAGACTTCCCGTATCGATCTCGCAAAGCTCCAGGAAAGCTTTGCCGCGCGCAAAGAGAAGATCGAAGGTGAGCTCGACACCCATCTGAACCTCTCCGGCGCCGGCTTCGACAAGGCGGATCTCGAAAAAAACCTGACCGGCCAAGGTGATTTCAAGGTGGTCAACGGGGTTTTAAAAAATGTGAACCTGGAAGAAAAGATTTTCTCGGCCATCGGCGGCAAGTTCGGCCTTCCTGTGACCGAACTCGCGCAGATGGCAGGGATGCAGATCGCACAAGGGGATCAGACTCCCTTCGATGAGTGCTTCGGGACGTTCCGCATCGGATCCGGCAAGATTCAAATTCAGGATGCCGCAATCACCTCCAAGAATCACGGATTTTCAGCCAACGGAGAGACCGGGTTCATCAAGCAGGATCTGAATCTCAATGCGCGCATGATCCTCCGGCAGGTCGGAGAATCCCAAACAAAGAGGTTCAGCTATTATCTGATCGACGAGAAAAAAAGGAAGTACATCCCCTTTAAGGTAACCGGCAATACGGCCAAGCCGAATGTCATGGTGGACATGGAAGCCCTGATCAAAGGACAGGCCCGGCAGGTTATTGAAAAGAAGAAGGAGCAGCTCAAGGAGAAAATCAAAGAAAAGCTGGGTCCCGGCGGGGAAGAGATCCTGAAGCCCCTGGACAAGATATTTCATTTTTAATTTAAAGGAGTATTGCATATGCCTATGGTGGTCCGTTTGGAGGATCAGTACCGGTTTGTCGCCGAATCCGGAGAACATCAGGTGATCATCGACCAGCCGGTCAAGGGGGGCGGGACCAATCTCGGTATGAGCCCGGTGGAACTCTTTATCGCCTCGCTTTCCGGCTGCGTGGCCTACTATGCCGCCCACTACATGGAACGGAACCATATCCCGGCCCAGGGTCTTCGTGTAGAGGCCGACTGGGGTTTTGAAAAAAACCCTTACCGCGTCAGCAAGATCAAGACCATCATTCACCTCCCCCCCGGGTTCCCGGACGAAAAACACGATCAGATCCTTGCCGTATGCAAGGGATGCACCATACACCATACCCTGGCCCACGAGCCCGTGCTTGAATATGAGATCAGGCAGGGATGAATATTCAGGATACGGAGGGTTTATGCGCGGGATGATCCATGTCTATACCGGCGACGGCAAGGGGAAGACCACGGCGGCTTTCGGTCTTGCCGCGCGGTGCGTGGGCCACGGCAGGCGTGTGCTCTTTGTCCAGTTTCTCAAAGGAGGCGGCGCCGAATCCGGGGAGATCACGGCCGGGAAAAGACAGCTTCTCGGTATGGAGGTCATGCGGTTTAAAGAGGTCCACCCGCTTTTTGATCCGGCCGTGGATCCGAAGATCCTTGCCGAAACCGTCCGGAAGGACTTTGCTAAAGCAGAGCGTCTGATTCTTCAGGGGGATTTCGACCTGGTGATCCTCGATGAGATCAACAACTGTACGGCCCAGGGTTTATTACCTGTGGATGCCCTGCTGACCCTGATGGAAAGCAAACCCCAAAACATCGAGATGGTCCTCACCGGAAGGGGCGCCGACTCGCGTGTGCTTGAGAAGGCCGACTATGTCACTGAAATGAAAAAGATCAAGCATCCGGCCGAGACCAGCGGGTTGCCCGCTCGTGAAGGGATCGAATACTGATCAGGATTACGGCAGACGGTCTGACTTGGCCGCGAAGATGAAATCACTCTCTGTCAGGCCGTTGATCTTGTGTGTCCAGACCATGAGCTTGACCTTTCCCCAGGAAAGGGTGATGTCCGGATGATGGCCCTGGGCTTCTGCCAGTTCTCCGACCTTGTTTGTGAAGTCGAGGGCTTCCCGGAAGTTTTTAAACTTATATTCTTTCTCCAGATAACGTTCATCGATCACCTGCCAATGGTTGCCCAGCGTATCCCATAAGGATTTTAGTTCCTGGCCCTTTAGAGGAGGCACACCTCCCTTGCAGGGGACACACTCCTTGCTTGCCAGATCACAGATCATATCCGCCTCCCTTCAATGCTCGAACGATCCTGCTTTAGAAAACAATCCATGCATTCGTCGAGCCGGTTATTCAAAGGCGCCTTTGTTGGATTCAGAATTTCAGACGGAGTTTGGAGATGAGAGAAAAGGTCCGTTTTCCATCCTGGATCTGGTAAGAATCCTTGAAGGAATCCAGGTTCGTGGCGTATCCGGCCCCGACGGAAAAAGAGAGGCCTGGAGCAATCTCATAAAGACCGGTGATGTCCAGCTCGTAACCGAGGGAAGAGGCCGAACCGATCTTTTCATTGATGGTCTGAGAGACGCCGGTCGATAATTTAGCGGCGAGCCGGTCCGTGGCCTGATAATTTGCGCTCGCCACAACCATGGTAATGTCCGAGGAATCCGCATTCTTGGGAGAGAGCGAACTTCTTGTTCCATAGTTCAGGGCATGCTGAATGGAAAAAATCTCCAGATAATTGCTCTCCGTATCCTGAAAGATTTCCTGCGGATCATCAGACCTGTTTGAGACACTATATCCCTCCACCTCGACCGTCACCGGCAATCCCAAGGGGGAAGAAAAACTGAGGCTTTTGTTTCGATATCCCAATCCGTCTTTATGCATGCTCGGATTCACATCATAAATGATGAAACCATTCATCCCCGATGGATGATAAAAGGAGACAGCCGGGGAACTCTTATTGGATTTTGGAATATCGGTTGAAAAAACTTGTGCATTAGCCCAAAAAACAAGACAAATTGCTATAAATAAGGCTTTTATTTCTTTAACTAACATTTCTTTAAACTTTTCTCCAGATTTAAAGTTCTCTTCTGATTGTTTTTTTCAGTTTACCAATCCTAAACGGCTCTGTCAAGATTAAAACTGATCCCGAATCCCGATATAGAAATTCTAAAGCAGATCAAGGGGACATTTTCCCTTTGCTAACACATCATTGAAAAAAAATATTGACAACCTCTCGCCGTTAGTTTATAGTAAATTTAAACATACCTGGAAAAGATACGATACCAGATTCTATAATTTCTTCAGGATAAAAACTAACCATTCAACCCAAAGAGGTTTCATAACACCCACATGATCGTTCCGCAACAGCACCATGAGCCTTTCAGCCGTTTTACCGGCATCTGATGGCAAAAAACAAGGGCCGTTTATCATTACAAACATTTTTAGAAAAGCGTCTTGCATACCATTGCAGAAAACGGATAGAAGTCATGGATCGTAGCGATCATAACAATTCGTCAATCCGGTCGGAAAGACGCATAAAAAGAAAGGAAAGGGAGGAACTGGTATGACAACCAAAGAAAAGGGCGTACGCAAAAGGACAAAGGCTGTTCCTGAAACGGATGAGGAGAAAGAGAATCAATCCGAAGCCAGCCCATCAGTCCCTGGACCGGAGATGAACGGATCATCACCTGAACCCTCAGAAAACGGCGCAAGAAACGCTAACGGTACGACCAGAGATATCGTCTTTAATGAAAACAGCCTCAACATTTCCGAACTCAAGGAAAAAAGCATCTCCGATTTGAGCAAGCTGGCCAGGGATATGGGCGTCGAAGGCGCCAGCGGCATGAGAAAACAGGAACTGATTTTCGCCATACTTCAGGCCCAGACGGAAAAAAGCGGGTTTATCTTCGGAGAAGGGGTCCTGGAGACCCTCCCTGACGGCTTCGGCTTTCTCAGAGCCCCGGATTACAACTACCTACCGGGTCCGGATGACATCTATGTCTCCCCTTCCCAGATCAGGCGGTTCAATCTGAAGACCGGTGACACCATTTCCGGCCAGATCCGTCCTCCCAAAGAGACAGAGCGCTACTTCGCTCTCCTCAAGGTGGAGGCGGTCAACTATGAAGACCCGGAAAAGGCCAAGGATAAGATCCTCTTTGACAACCTGACCCCTCTCTATCCCCAGGAGAGGATGGTCATGGAGCGGACACCTGAAGAATATTCAACCCGGGTCGTCGACCTCCTGGCCCCCATCGGCAAAGGACAGCGCGGGCTGATTGTCTCCCCGCCCAAGGCCGGCAAAACCATGCTCCTGCAGAACATCGCCAACTCCATCACCAAGAACCACCCGGAATGCGTCCTGATCGTCCTCCTGATCGACGAACGTCCGGAAGAAGTCACGGATATGGAACGGAGTGTCCACGGGGAAGTGGTGAGTTCCACCTTTGATGAACCCGCCCAGCGGCATGTGCAGGTGGCGGAGATGGTCATCGAAAAAGCAAAGCGGCTGGTCGAGCATAAAAGGGATGTGATCATCCTCCTCGACAGCATCACCCGTTTGGCGCGCGCCTATAATACGGTCGTCCCCTCCAGCGGGAAGATCCTTTCAGGAGGCGTGGACTCCAACGCCCTTCATAAGCCCAAACGCTTCTTCGGCGCGGCCCGGAACATTGAAGACGGAGGGAGCCTGACTATTATTGCCACAGCCCTGATCGACACGGGAAGCCGGATGGACGACATCATCTACGAAGAATTCAAGGGAACAGGAAACATGGAGATCCATCTCGAGAGGAAGCTTCTGGAAAGACGCATCTTCCCGGCCATCGACATCGCCCGCTCCGGGACCCGGAAAGAAGAGCTCTTGATCGACAAGGACGACCTGAACCGGATCTGGGTCTTACGGAAACTCCTGCACCCCATGGGGACCGTGGAAAGCATGGAGTTCCTGCTCGACAAACTCAAAGGGACCAAAAGCAACAAGGATTTCCTGGCCTCCATGAACCAGTAAGCCCTGCTACATACCGTCCTGCCGGCCCCGCGAAGCCATGCGAGGCCGGTCGAGTAAATAAACTGAACCAACGAGGACTGATAACCAACCTCAGAGCAGATTCAGATTTTTGTATTTCTGCTATTTCACCTCTCCGAAGCATTCC
>MNYV01000177.1 GCA_001873285.1 Nitrospirae bacterium CG2_30_53_67 | reverse complement strand
ACCTTTGCGACCGAGAAATGGGCTATTTTGAGAAGAACAAGGAACGGATGCGGTATGCTGAATTTAAAAGGCTCGGGCTTTTTGTCGGCTCAGGCGTGCTTGAGGCCGGATGCCGTTCGGTGATTGGACAGAGGCTGAAACAATCGGGGATGCATTGGACGGTCGAAGGGGCAAATAAGATAATCGCCCTTCGATGCAGCATCATGAGCAATCGGTGGGAGGATTTCTGGGAGCAGCGGGCGTGCGCTTGAGGGTTTACCGACAAATTTGTCGCACACCCCAAGAGGAGGGGTCTGCGACAAAAAAGTAGGTAGAAGTTGACTCCCTCTTTTTTTCCAGCTATAATCTGAATGCCATAAGAAAAATAGAGGGTCAGCCTTTGATAATTTGATATTGGCGCCTCCCTATAAATCTGTAACCCGCCGGAAGAGCCCTTTCAGCATTATCTTTGGCATTATCTTTGGCCTTGATTTCGTACCCTTTCAGGTGTATGTTACGCGCAACGGGGCCGGCCCATAAGCTTGAAAATCATGTCTGACCCATCTCGGGATGAAATGACTATCCCGCATGGACGGCCAAAATGACAACAAGGTGATGGGGACAGGCGGACCTTCAGACTTTCATTGCTCCGAGAATAGACCGAGATCTGGGATAAGGTTGAGTGAATCTTGAAGTTTGACACGCGACCTTCTGCGTGCGGCTGTAAGGAAAGACCCTATGGATCTCTTGGATGAACTGAAGAAGCTGATCAAAAAACTAAGTGAGGAAAGGATCGAGTATGCTCTTTACGGGGGATTGGCCATGGCTGTCTATGCTCTGCCAAGGGCCACTCTTGACATTGATATCATGATCGAGTCGAGTTCCCTTGACAAGGCAAGGGATGCAGTTCGCGAGTTAGGATTCACCCTGGGCGCCGTGCCCATGGAGTTCCATGGCGGCAAGATCAATATACATCGCGTCACCAAGATTGAGCCCGTCACAGGCGAAACCCTCGTTCTGGATTTGCTCGTTGTCACGCATGAAATAGAGCGGGCGTGGGAGACCCGCACGAGGGTGGAATGGGAAGGAGGAACGCTCAGCGTTGTCTCGCCTGAAGGTCTGATTTTCCTGAAGTCCTTCCGCGGGAGCGGTCAGGATCAAGATGATATTCAATATCTGAGGAGTATCGGTGATGAAAGTTGATCTGAGTCCGGCTGCTGTTACGCTTCGGCTGAGACAGGTCAGTCAACTCCGGAGTGTTTGCTTGACGCTGGCAAAATCCAGCGCAGGTCTTGGAGTGCGACGGAGGCACTCAGCCAACAAAACGGTCAAGCGTACCTCACGTGCGCTCGGCCGCTGACCTCATCGAATTGAAAAGGGTCGAGGGTACCCAGACATTGATTATTTGATATGGGCGCCTCCCTATAAATCTGTAATCCGCCGGAAGAGCCCTTTGAGCTTGATGGACAGGGTGCGACGAGAGCCGGGCGCAAGATTGCCTCTATCAATCTCCCCTCACTCCTCTTTTCCAAAGAGGGGGAAATTCCTGGAACGATAAAATTGACTTTCCAAACATAAGAAATTATGTTACATTAACTTTATTTTATAACGTCATACGGAGACCGCATGAAAATCCAGATCTACAAAGGAGACATCCTGAAAGCCAAGGCAGATCTCCTGGTCGTGGGGATCTTTGAAGACGACAAAAAGCTCAAAGGGCCGGCAGCGGAGGTGAATGCCGCCCTGAAAAACGCCCTCCAGGGCGTGATGCGGGACGAGGACTTCAAGGGAGATTTCGAAAAAACCCTCCTTGTCCATTCGTTAGGGAGAATTTCTGCCAAGAGGGTCTGCCTGATCGGCCTGGGTAAAAGCAAGGAGTTTACAACAGACCGTCACCGCAGGACCTTTGCAAAGATGGTACAGACGGCAAAAAGCGTCCAGGCAGAAAGCCTCCTGAGCCCTTTTTTCGGATGGGGAGGCAAGGGGCTCAATGAAAAAGAGCTCTCTGAATCCGCGGCCGAAGGGGTCCTCCTCGGCGCCTATACCTTTGAAAAGTACAAGAAGAAAGAAAAAAAGCACGAACTGAGACGCGCCTCCTTCCTCGTGGAACCGGGGATGTCCATAACCAAAATCCAGGCAGGGATCCGGCAAGGGACCACGGCCGCCCAGGCCACCAACTTCGCGAGAGACCTCGTCAATGAACCGGGAAATGTGATCAACCCGGTCTCCCTTGCAAACACGGCCCGGCAGATCGCTAAAAAAACAGGTCTCTCCTGCAGGATCTTCAATGAGAAGCAGATCGCCGGCCTCGGAATGGGGGCCTACCTCGGTGTGGCCCAGGGGAGCAGCAATCCGCCCAGATTCATCCACCTGACTTACCGGCCGCGTGGAAAATCCGCTAAAAAGAGCATCGCCATTATCGGGAAAGGGATGACCTTCGACAGCGGCGGCCTTTCCCTCAAGCCTTCGGAGGCGATGCAGACCATGAAGATAGACAAGTCCGGAGCGTGCACGGTCCTGTCGGTCATGCAGTCCCTCCATCAAATCAGGCCCAATGTCGTGGTTCACGGCATTATCGCCGCGGCCGAGAACATGCCGGGAGGACGCGCCCAAAGGCCCGATGACATTGTAAGGACCATGAGCGGGAAGACCATCGAGGTTCTGAACACGGACGCCGAAGGGCGGTTGACCCTGGCCGATGCGCTGAGCTACGCCGTCAAACTCAAGCCCGATCAGATGATCGATCTCGCGACCCTGACCGGCGCCTGCGTGGTGGCGCTCGGAGAGTATACATCGGGTGTGATGGGAAATGATCAAACCTTCATCGACACATTCCTCAAGAGCGCAAAAGAGGCCGGGGAACAGATGTGGCCGCTTCCCTTTGATGACGACATGAAGGAGAAGCTCAAAAGCAGCGTGGCGGACCTGAAGAATATCGGAAACCGCTGGGGCGGCGCCATTACGGCGGGAATGTTTCTAAAAGAATTTGTGGGGGATACCCCCTGGATCCACATCGACATTGCCGGGCCGGCCTTCCACGAAAAAGGATGGGGCTGTAATCCAGGGGGGGCGACCGGCGTCGGCGTAAGATCTTTACTGCGTTATATCTCTACCTTGTAGATAGCCGCAGAAATCAACCATGAGCGGTAACAAAATCATCATCCACGGGATCGAGTTTTACGGATACCACGGGAACCTGCCGCAGGAACGGGAATTGGGGCAGCGTTTCCGGGTGGACCTTGAACTGATCATGGACGGCATCCCGGCCGGTTCAACGGACAGGATCGAGGATACCATTGATTATGCCTCCGTGGTGAATCATGTCCTTGAGATCTGCCGATCGGAACCATGCCGCCTGATCGAAGCCCTTGCGGAAAGGATCGCGGAAATGCTCCTTGAAATATTTTCTCCCGCGGAGGTGCAAGTCCGCGTCACCAAACCCCACCCACCCATCCCTGCGCCTGTCCAAAGCGTCGGTGTGGAGATCAACAGGAGACGAAGATGAATCTTGTATACATCGGTCTCGGGAGCAATATGGATGACCGGGCCCGGAACATCCGGACCGCGATCGAACATATGCGAAACAGCAAGGGACTGAAGGTCCTTCGGGTCTCTTCTTTTTACCGCACGGAACCCATGGGCTACGAGGACCAGGACTGGTTCCTGAATGCCGCGGCCGAGGTTTCGAGCTCCCTTCTTCCCCTGCAGGTCCTGGACCTGCTCCAGTCCATTGAGCAAAAAATGGAGAGGAGCACCCCGATTAAGTGGGGACCGAGGAATATTGATCTGGATATTCTCTTCTTCGGGGACAAGATCGTTGAAGAACCGGACCTGACCATCCCTCATCCCCTCGTGGAGCAGCGCCGGTTCGTTCTGGAGCCCTTGGCCGAACTCGCGCCGAACGGGATCCACCCCATCCATCAAAAGACCTTCCAGGAACTCCTGGATGAACTGGGCACGGCCCAAAAGGTTGAAAAGATTCAGGGGGATTCATGAGCAAGGAGAAACGATACCTTGCCGTCGAAGGGCCCATCGGCGTGGGCAAGACCAGTCTGGTCAACCTGCTCACCGAGCGCCTGGGGGCCGTGAAGATCCAGGAAAAGGTCCAGGAGAATCCCTTTCTTCCTCTTTTTTATTCAGACCGGAAGAAATATGCCTTTCAGACCCAGATGTCTTTTCTTCTCAGCCGGTACAACCAGCTTTTCCAGCTCAGGCAGATGGATCTGTTCCATGCCTGGACCGTGGCGGACTACATCCTGCCGAAGGACCGGATCTTTGCTTACATGAATCTCAGCGATCATGAACTCCCGATATACGAACAGATCTATGCCATATTAAACGAGCGCATCCCTTCTCCTGACCTGGTGATCTACCTGCAGGCCGGCACGGACGTGCTCATGAAAAGGATCAAAGGGAGAGGGAGGAGTTATGAAAATACCATCACCAAAGAATATGTCGAGGCCGTCAACCAGGCCTATGAATACTTCTTCTTTCATTACAGCGACACGCCCATGCTGGTGATCAAGACATCGGAAATCGATTTTGTTCGAAGCGCCGAGGACCTCGACGATTTAATCCGCCATATCCTTCAGATGGACAAGGGAACCCGTTATTACGCCCCTCTCTCCACCAAAGAGAAGAAGCGGGCGCCCCTGGACAAAGAAACCCTTTTTAAAGAATTTGAAATTTGAGATTTGAGATTTGAAATTTCAAATTTGAGATTATTTTGCCTTGGAGCGCAGCCTGAGGTACTCCCGTTTGGCCTGGATATGCCGGGGATTGATCTCGAGGGCGGCGGCAAAGGCCTCTTCAGCCATCTTCTTCTTTCCATATCTCAAATGCGCCTCTCCAAGGAAGGCATGATAGTCGGCATTCTTCGAGTCGGACTCCAGGGCCTTTTCGATCAGACGAGCGGCCTGCCGGTAATCCTTGTTCATCCGAGCGAGGGCGAGCCCGGTATAGGCATTGTAATCCGGGTCGTCGGGAACGAGTTCAAGGGCCTTCTCAAAAAATTCCGAGGCATCCACGTACCTTCCGGAGAACAGGAGACTCTTCCCTTTATTGAATAAGTCTTCGGCCTTCATGATGTGGCTGACTTCGATGTTCGGCCTGGTAAACTTCTGGAAGTCCGCGGCCGTGGCCCCTTCACCACGCTCCTTCAGGAAGTTGTCGTATTCCTTGCGGGTCTTGGGATCGGAGAGGGCTTCATAGGCCTCCCTGCCGGCAAGAAAAATATTGAGCATCAGATCCAAAATCTCCTTGTCCGTATATCGAAAACTCCTGTCGGGATGATATTCCTTTGTAAACCTGAAAAACGCCTTTTTAATCTCCCGGACATCAACCCCCGGATCCAGACCCAGTATCCTGTAATAGTTCTGTTTCCGGACCTCCTCCCATCTTTCCTTCGTCTCCGTAAGCGCTCGGGCGGTCTCTTCCTTTCTATCCTCATCGACCAGACTGCTGATCATGACCAAACCCAGTGAATAGAACCCGAAAATAACCTTGAGGATCTCCAGCCTTTGAAGCCCTGTGGCGGCGGCCATCTCTTCAATCTTCTTCTTTCTGCCCGCAAGTTCGAGGATCGTGACCTCGGTATCGGTCAGTTCCAATTCCCTGCGGGAAAGGGGCGGCGTCTCAACAACGTCGAAAAGGATATCCCATGTCTTAAAGACTTTCATGATCTCCTCTTCCTCAAAATAACGCCAGGTCCCCTCCATGATGATCCTGCCGGGGATCAATTTGAGTTGAATGATGTCGAGGCCTTGAATTTCCGTTTCAAAGAAACGGAGTTTTCCCTTGCGCCATCCGAAAAGGCTGATCAGGATCTCCTCAACCTTGGTCTTGGTCAGCCAGATCAGATCATTCGGGGTAATGATCCCCAGCTTGACCAGGGCGTTCCCTTGAAACATGTTCTCCTTGTCGGCCAGGGCTTTGACTTCCTGATACCGATCTTCCGTGATCTTCTTCTTCCGGAGCATGATGCTCCCGGACCGGTCGGATTCCATGTTTGAAGTGGCGAACACCATGGAACCCTCGTGGAAATAGACACGAATGTCCATGGGAGAAGCCATCAGTTGAAGAATGCCGGTCTGTCTCTGTTTCATGAGATCCAGGAGGATCTCGGAAAGCAGGATGTCGGCAAGATCGAGGGTCATCCGTTTTTTCTTCGGGTCCAGGGTCTCCCTGGCCATGACCGGCCTGGTCCTGCGCCGGATCTCCTCCTTGTCCCTGCCGGCACGGATGATCCCTTTTTCAAAGAGCCGGTTCAACGTGATACAAGATTCGGTCTGGGAGAGACCGCTGATATAGGTGATTTCCTTGGCCGTGGTTCTCCCGTCAATCCGGGAGAGGACAAAACCCTCCTCTACGCTCAAGTCCTTGGCGTCTTCCATGCGGAATCCCTTGGCGATCTCTAATACGGCGCTGGGAGACCCCAATGTTTTCAGCAGCTCATTCTGGACCGCGGTGATGGCTCGGGTCAGAAACCGGTCCGCTTCCTTGTTTTCGGGCTGGATCTTCATGATCCGCTCAAAGAAGGGTATGGCATCCGCAAAGCGCCCTTTCTGGTAGAAGGCCTTTCCCCGGCTGAGCAGACGTTTCACATCATCGTCATCTGTAATCTCATGCGGACTTCGGACACCCTTTTTAGTGATTTTGCCGTTATGGAACAGGTTATAGAGATCATTGCAGGTCTCAAAATCGTTCAAAGGGGACTGATCGCAGATATCGAGAATGGTATTCTTCCCGTTTACCAGGTTCCGCATGGCCTTCAGATCCCCGTCCTCCTCCTCTTCGGGAATTTGTTCTTCAAGGGCCAGGATGATGTCCAGGGAAGGAAAGGCCTCCTTGATTCTCTGCCATTCATCGATGCGCCGCATCCCCTCCATCAGGATAAAGTCTACCTTGATGGAGATGGGGATAGTCCTCGCCGCCGGGAGTCTTTCCTGAAAGATGAACTCCCCCTCCTTCCATGTGAAAAGATCATAAATGATCTGAGTGGCCTGACTCTCCAGAGCGGTGATAAAGTCCTTGGTCGTGAGATACCCCCTGGCCAGCAGGATATCCCCGATCAAGTCGCCCGTCTCCTTTTGCTTGATCAGCCCTTGATCCAGCTCTTCACGAGTGATCTTTTCCATCCGGATCAGGATCTCTCCCACCTTGTCCTTTGGGTTGTTCGAATTGGCCCCGATCACCGCCCCTTTCCTGAAAAAGAGGACCTTCTTTTCCTTGTCCTTCTCAAAAATCAGGGATCCGGTCTTCTGAGCCAGACCGATCCACTGCAGGACATCAGGAAGGGACATGATCTTGAGGCTTCCCTGAATCTTATTGGACATGAGGCCCCTTTACACACGGACTCGGTTCGTTCCCGTCATGAAAGGCCCGGGGCATATATTCCATACGAACATTCTTCAATGAATGAAAAAGTCTGGTCTTGAGGCCCGGGTTTTCCTTCTCGAGCTGGGCAAGCAGATTTTTGATCCGCCGCCGCCGGGACCCGGGTCCTCCCTCCTGACAGGCCTCTTCCCGGACCGGAAGCCCATGTTGACGGGCATACTCCCGGATCCACTCTTCCCGGCAGTAGGCGAGCGGACGGATCAAGACCAGATCCCCCTTGAACAGCTCTTGCCTGGGCATCATGGTGCTGATATTGCCCGCAAAAAACATGTTCATGAGACAGGTCTCGATCATGTCATCCATATGATGACCAAAGGCCACCTTCCTGCATCCGAGTTCGCGGGCCGTCTCAAAGAGGAGCTTTCTCCGGATCCGGGAACAGTGGAAACAGCAGCTCTCCGGAAGGTTTTGTGCCCCGCAGATCTCATATCCGATCCGGGTCTCAACCATCCGGAATAAAAACCCTTCACCCTGAAAATAATCGCTGAGAAGATCCACCTTGCTCCGGCACGTCCCCAGGTCCACATGCGCCGGGATCAAGGTGTAGTCGACCGGAGCGCGGGAGAGATGCCCTTTCAAAAGATGAAGAAGACTCAGGCTGTCCTTGCCCCCGGAGACAGCCACCAGGATCCTGTCCCCCGGATCAATCATCCTGTAATCAAAGAGGGCCTTGCCCATTTGACGCTTAATTCGCTTGTGAAACGCGGGCCCCCGGCCTTGCCTCATATTTCAAGATCTCCTGATCTGCTTCATCCAGTTTTTTCTCGATTTCCTCCCGCAGATCCTTATCCGTCATGTCCAATGCCAGAGCCATCAGATAAAAGGCCTTCTCTTTTTTCCGGTACAACGCCGGATCCACCAGGACCGTATGCCCTCCGGCCTTCCGGTAAGGTTTACCATCCTTTTCCGAGATGAAGAATTCCACTTTTTTGGAGCCGGCGGCCTGGCCCGCCTGATAATAAAGCCCGGCTTTTTGCTTCGGGTCCGCAGCGTATTCGGCGGCCCTGCTGAAATAGTCTGATGCCTCCTCGAAAAAGGCGTTCTGAAAATAAATCATCCCGATATGATCATAGACCAGAGGCTTGTCTATCATCCGGGCGTAGGGCCGCATTCCCTCTTCCTGACCGGAGACGATCGGAATAAAATAGACCTTGAGGTTTCTTGCGTCCAAAACACCTTTATCCTTGCTCATGTCCAGGATCTCGAACCAGAGCCGGATCGCATTATTGGCCATCCCCCGGTCCTTATACATGTCGGCAAGGGTCAATCGGTAAGCGAGATTCTGAGGATGTTCCCGGCTCATCCGCTCCAGAAGTTCTATCGCGAGCGAGGGATCGGTTTTGTACATGGCCCCCACTGTTTCATAGGAAGGATAGTAAAAATACTTCAGGGGGAAGGACGAACGGGCCGAGCGAATCGACTCATGGATGCTGGAACACCCTGAACCTGCCGCCAGGAGAAACAGGAGAACAAAAAGGTATGGTCTGAAAAATCGAAGCATCTGTTATCCATAAGCGATCGTTTTTATTTCATTAAAATATAACAAAGTCCCGTTTGTTTCAAGGGAAAAGTCAACGCTCATGATTTGCGCTATGCGTATTTTTAGGGATATAATAGGAACATGAACAAGGCGCAAGACAAGGATCTGAAAAAATACCCCTGCCCGGACTGTGAATTCTGCCAGTGGTGCAGCAACGACCGATGTCATCTCTGCAGACCCTCATCCGGGAAAAAATGCAGGAAAAAAAAGAAAAAGGGGCATCAGCCCCTTTTTCAGTCGTATTAATCTTTTTATTTCGGATATGAAATGGAGTTTATAAAATAACCCGGCGCTCTCCTGCTCTTTTGAAGCTTTTTAAAAACAGAGTGAGAACTTCTACCGGGTCTTCGTGTCCTTTTCCTCCTTCATCTTTTTCTGTTCGAATTTTTCGAGGCTTTCCACCAGACATCCGATCACATCCGTGGCCACGGAGATGATCTGCTGATCCGTACACCCGGCACGCTTGAGCGTCTTGAAGAAGGAAATGGCCACCTTCCTCGAGAAGTTTTCCGAATCCTCCAGGGCCTGGGTAATATGCTCTTCAAAATGCATGGGCTTTCCCCTCCATCGCAAACCGGCACGGACTATTCTGCAACGGAACTCCGCATTGATTTTATCATATCACCGGGAGCTTCCCTGCCAAGACCTTCCTCCGGGCCAATAGCCATGGGCCGCTTATGGCACGACATTGTATACGACGAGATCTTCATCATAACTCATCGCCGGGATCTCCGCCCTCCCTGCCATCTGATATTCGCCGGGGACCATCCCTAAAGGCAGCTTTTTGGAAATCGTTTTGTTCAAGGTGCCATTGGCCGGCACGGTCAAGGCACGCTGGACGAGGACAAGTTCGCTCCCATCCGGTTTGACCAGCGCCAGGGATATCACCGCGGTTTGAGGCGCGGGTTCATTGTTATGCAGGGTGAGGATGAAGGAGAGGATGCCTCCCGGAGAAAGGGTCGTGGACCCATTCGGGGTCACGGTAACCGTAACCTGCGGCGGCGGCAGCGTCAGCGAATGGTTGACATTCAGCCGGCCCCCGGTCAGCACGGGGAGCGACTTGTTATCCGCCCCCTGTAAGATCCTCCATTTCACTTCGTTGTTCGTAAGACTGGAATCAGAACCCATAAGAAGCGCAACCGCTCCGGCCACGTGCGGCGTGGCCATGGAGGTCCCGCTGAACAGGCTGTAGGTATTGTTCGGGGTGGTGCTGAGGATGTCCACGCCGGGGGCGCTCAGATCCACGGAATTTGTCCCATAGTTGGAAAAATAGGCAAGAAGATCATTGTGATCGGTAGCCGCCACCGCGATGATATTATTCAGATTATAGTTCGAGGGATAATTCGGCGTGACATCATTGTTATTCCCCTCGTTCCCCGCCGCGGCCACAAAGAGGCCCTTTGACGCCTGGATCGCGTTGAATTCGGACTGGCTGTAGGGACCGCCGCCGTAGCTGTTACTCGATACCCTGACGCCCATCATGGCTGCATAGTCTATGGCGCCGATGATATCCGATGAAGATGCTGAACATAAACCCAGAAACGACCTGAACGCCTTCAGGGGCATGATCTTCACATCCCAATTCACGCCGGTGACTCCGATCCCATTGTTTCCTCTTGCGCCGATGGTCCCGGCCGTGTGCGTCCCATGCCCGCCGCAGGCTGCATCGGTGTCCGACGGATCACTGTCATCATGGGCGAAGTCCCATCCATGGACATCATCAATAAAACCGTTGCCGTCATCATCCATTCCGTTGCCCGGGATCTCACCGGGATTCGTCCAGATATTCCCGGCCAGGTCCTCATGGTTGAGGTCGGCCCCGGAGTCGATCACGGCAACGACCCTATTCGGATCCCCCGTGGTCAGGCCCCAGGCCTCCGGGGCGTCAATGTCCGCATCGAATGTGCCGCCGGTCTGGCCCGTATTGTTCAAACCCCACATCTCCCCATACCTCGGATCGTTCGGCGCGGCATGGAGGCGACGGAGATAGTTGGGCTCCGCAAATTCCACCTCCGGCCGGCTTTTCAGAAATCTCACGACCGAGAGAACCGTATGGTTCGGAACCTTCAGAAGCATGATCGGAACAAGACGGAACTTTCTCACAACCTGCCCGTTAACCTGCGCCAGCACGACGTCTACGGCATGCTTCGCCGCATGGTCCTTGAAACCGACGAGAACCTCATCCGGAAGATATTCCGGTCTCTGCTCTGATTGCGCCTCAGCCATGCCCGTTGCAATCAAGATCCATAAACTCAGAACCCATAAACATGAAATTCCCTTTTTAATCAACCGCTTTGACATCATCAACCTCCTTTTCCTCGTTAAATAATTCTCTGTTTCTCCTACTTCCTAAAATAATATTGGACCTCATCTGCCATCTTATTCAAAGATGCATGGTTTACCGAAGATTGAAGCATACCAGCTTGAACTGAATTTGTAAAGAAACCGGCTGAATCTGGAAAAAACAACATACCCCATCTTACTTTTCCCGTTGGGACACTGAGCAGGCCATGCAGCAAAATGACGCTCAAATCTTCCGCGTGCCCCCGCCCATGCCCCTCAACATCCCCAACCCCAGCGAGGCCGCCCTGACCAACAGAAAGAACGGGGCCGCGGCGCCGATGAACGGATCCTTCTTAAAGGCGAACAGGGTAAAGGGAAGAAGAAACACACTTAGAAGGATTGCCGAAAAAAACAAAGCATATAAACCCAGCGGACGGAATAAAACTGTAAACGGCAAACATGCAAAAACAAGGAAGAGAAACAGGATCTGCAGTTTCAAAGTCTGCGGCGTATATGTGTCTTTGAGCATCTTATCCGGAAATCTTTTATAGACCACCATGCGCCAATAACCTCTCCAAAATTTGAGTCTCGCATATCTACGAATCGTATCAGGATGATTCAAATGATAGACAATGGCGTCAGGATTAAAAACCATCCGATAACCCAGCTTAGACATCCTGTAGGAAAACTCCGTGTCTTCATTGTTGGCTGCGGGAAAGCTGATATCGAAACCGCCCATTTTCAAGAATATCTCTTTGCGAAATCCCGCTGAATACGTGTCCACCATATCAATGGTTCCGGCCTTTTTAAGCATCGCAAATCTTTCCTCAAACTCCATCTGAGAAAATCTGGCCGTGAGACTTTTTTGCCGGGTCCGGTAAGCCCCTTTCACAGCCGCAACCTCTTTGTCATCGAATGGACGGACCATCTCTCTGATCCAGTGGACATCCGGTACACAGTCCGAATCCGTAAAAAGAACGATGTGACCTATGGCCTCTTTCACGCCCGTATTCCGGGCCGTTGCAGGCCCATGGTTTTTCTGATATAGGTATCTTACCGGATAGTTTTTCACCTGATCCGCCGTCCTGTCCGTGGATCCGTCGTCAATCACGATGACTTCGTAGCGCTCCTTGCTGATGGACTGGTTGAGCAAGGCGTTGAGACAACCATCCAGGGTGGAGACGGCATTATATGCCGGAACAATGACTGAATATTCGATCATGACAAATCCGGATCACGCTTATATGTCGGAACCTTTTAGAAGATATTTAAAAAATGTCCTGGCGGATTTTACGGTTCTCTTGATCTCTCTGGGATGAGCCATCATCTGTCCAAGCTTGTAAATCATATAACTCGGCCTGAGGTAAAAAGATCGTCTCGCATCATCACAGAATTTTACAAGTTCCCTGGAGGGGACATCCTCGGTCCTGATCACCGTGTTATGCAGCCCCTCAGGCGTGATCCATTTGGAAAAATCATCCGTGGCGATCAAGCCTCTCGTCTTGTACCAATCATAGGCCTCGGTTCCCGGATAGACCATGACCGGGTAGAACTGTACCGTATCGGGATTCAGCCTTTTTGCCAGTTCGAGCGTCTCGTTCATGGTCTCCCGGTCTTCTCCGGGAAGCCCAGCCATAAAGCAGCCGTGAATCAGGATGCCGGACTTTTTTGCATCCTGCATGAACTGCTCCATCTCTTCCAGTTTGATCTTTTTCTTCATATTATCCAAGATCCTTTGGCTCCCGCTTTCAAATCCCACGCATAAAGACCGGCAGCCTGCTTTCTTCATCAGGAGCATGGTCTCATAATCCAGCCCCACCCTCGCATTGGCCGTCCAGGATATCTTGACGCCTTCCTTCAAAATCAGTTCGGCGAATTCCTTGCAGCGCTTCTTATTGGCCGTGATGGTGTCATCCTCAAAAAAAATGGCCTTGGCCTGGGGGAATTCATCAACAATATATTTCATTTCAGCCACCACATTCTCAATGCTTCTTAACCGGAACTTCTTCCCCATCATGGTCTGGGGATAAACACAGAATACACAGGGAAAAGGACAGCCTCTGCTTGTTGTGATGGTGACCATGGGATAGAGGGCATTGGGATTGAAATAGTTTTCTATGTTGAGAAACTTCTTGTACACGCGGCTCACGAACGGTAATTCATCGAGGTTTTCTATGTGCGGCCTGAGAGGATTATGAATGATTTTCCCGTCGGCCCTGAAACTGATGCCTGAAACCTCTTTTAAATCTCCCTTTCTCTCCAATTTTTTCGCGAGGTCCAGAAGGGTATAATCATATTCATATCTTGTCACAGCATCCACTCTCGAATCGATTTTCAGACTCTCCCCAGGAAGGGCTGACACATGGGTGCCCACCAAGATGATGAACGAAGAGGGCAATAAGTCTTTCAATCTGCCGGCGACAGCGACGTCATTATAAATGCTCGGCGTGCTGGTTTCCAAGACCATCAGATGCGGCTGAAATTTCTTCACCCGATCAACGATATCATCTATGCTGTAACCGTCCGCCGGGGCGTCAACCAGATCGACTTCAAAGCCGTTCTCGATGAGCGCCCCTGCCGCATAGGCCAGCCACATGGGGAAATAGAGCGTCCCGCTCTTGGTCACGGCAGGACTTCGCTGCGGACGGGAGAAATGTTCTAAAAAAGGCGGATTCAATAAAAGTATCTTCATGGCGATTATTCCCCTCTCATATTATTTTAGGAACCGTTATTCCTCTCTGACGATCTTCTTGATGATCTCTCCGTACTGTTTCATCTGCTCTTCCATGAAACCGAGTTTGCCGTGAAACAAAATTGCATTCTCAGGGCAGACGCAGAAACAGTATAAACAGAATAAACATTTCTTACCCCGATTTCCCTTTGGATTTAATTCTCCTTCCTCTGCAAGGACGTCCGGCAGGGTTAAACCCGAAGGACAATAATCAGAACATTTCCCGCATTGCGTGCACCGCTTCATGTCGACCGAGAGGCCTGTGCATTCCATCTCGTCCTTGATAAAGACATCCTGCCTCAACCCTGTACGGTATAACAATTTCCCGCCCAGTTCGGTCGAGCATAAGAAGTTGAAAACCGGTGTGTTCCTCACGGCAAGAAAGTATCTCTGCCTTTTGGGGCTGTGGATGAAAGTCGCTATGGGTCCGGCTTTAGGCGGTGCGAATTTGAAAAGTTTTTCAAACTGAAATTCATTCACAAATTTGTGGTACTGCGAATTCACAATCCCTCTTTTCTCCGACTCCACGAGGGTTCTGACTTTTTTATGATTAAAAGAAGCGAACTTGGCACACATCAGATCTATTAAATAGGGGTCTGTCCCGATGAGAACCATTCCGGTCTTGACGGGCGTTCCGCGGGTGGGGCCGAGGCCTTCCATGGAGAAGATCGCGTCCACGATATGAAGATGGGGCTTTAGAAATTTATTGATATTGAGAATGTTCGCTTCAAGGGATTGATGGGTCTTCTTCTTGTTTTCCTGGCCTACCAGGCACCCCATAAGGTTCTTCAGGCATACACTCATGCCGTTCTCAAAATGGGTCTTGAGTTTCGGCATATTGATGAAGAGATCGGCTTCCATGCATTCTTTTGCAACACCCGCCTTGACACCTTTCTCAAATTCGACCTCCACGGTCTTGGAATAGTTTAAATCCTTCACTGAGACATCATAGTAGTCAGCCAGAGCATCAACCTTCAATCGACTGATCACGCTGATGTTATTCCTATAAAACCCGCTGTTTGTTCCTTCTCCAATGGTGATGTCCTGATAACCATTCTCTTTCAAAAGCTCAATGACTGCCGACAAGAGCCTGAGATCCGTGGTGTTGCCGGTCAGCGCGTTCATATTGCTGTTCAAATTGGGTTTGATTAGGATCTTTGCATTTCTGTCCGACGGCAGGAGATCGCCATACTTGCCCAGGAGCAATTTTTTAATCCCAGGTTTTAAATCTTTGGTGTTATATACATTTAGTGCATCGAATCTGAACATTACAATCTCAATTCCTTTGTAATTTCTCCAACTGCTGAAAGGACATCCTCCACTTCAATGTCTCTCATGCAGCCATGAAATCGTTTATTATGGCAAGAGCTTTCATCACAATGGCATCTGCATGGGTAATCTTTTTCAACAATCCTGTTCACGTTCCCGTATGGGGCCGTTTCGACGCTTTTCGACGGCCCGAAAATTGCAACGGTTGGGGTTTTCATTGATGCAGCGATATGCATCGGCGAGCTGTCATTGCAGATGAAAAGAGCCGACTCCGACAAGATTCCTGAAAGCTCTCTGAGAGTCAGTGCCCCAACAAGATCTGTCGGTCTGTGTCTCATTTCCCTCAGTATTTCATCAACGATGTCTCTTTCTCCTTTAGCCCCAAGCACAATGAGCGGTAAACCATAATCCTCAATAAGCCGGTCACATAATTTAGCGTACCGATCAGTCATCCATCTCTTCAGAGGGATTCTTGCCCCGGGGTGCACGGAAATAAAAGGTTTTCTGATTGAATTCTTCTCAAGAATCTCTCTGACCTTATTTTTTTCCCCTTCTGTAAGATAGACTCCCCAGTCGAGATCTCCGATATCACAGCCAAGGTATCTGATCATATCAAAATGATATTCAACCTTGTGTTTCAACCCGTTATAAGGAACAATATCCGTTAAAAGATAACCCCCGCCGCCGAAATCGTAACTCAGCTTGAACTTTGCCTTCAATGGCCAGACCAGAAACAGCAATTCCCTGATATCGCCCCGGGACTCAATCACCAGGTCAAATGATCTTTTTTTCAGCGCTTTAATAAATTCAAGATACTTTTTTTTCTGAGTAGGGTAAAACCAGAAGGGATCGTATGTGATCACATCGTCCAGATAAGGGTTGTTTTTCAGAACTTCTCCTGCTGGAGTTGATGTGAGAAAAGAGATCCTTGATCCTGGAAATTTTTCCTTCAATGGTTTCAGAATGGGCATTGTCATCACAACATCACCAATATAGGCAGTCCGGATGACCAGGATATCCCTGATCCCGTTATCCATGATTTTCCTGCTTTTTCTGGACAGCAGCTTTGGCAGAAAGATAATTTTTCCAATGGCATCCGCTGCAATGGTAGCCGCAAGCTTTTTCTTGTTTATAATCTTATACATTTCAATCTATAAAAAGGGGTGAATTGATTCCCTTCCTTACTTCTTCCCTCATACTATATAAAGTCATCGCCATATGATCAGGATGGTTCAGTAAATATTTCTCATAGTTTCTGATATACTTTTCAAGATTCAACCGCAGCATCTCCTCCCTGTCATCACTTTTTATAAGTTCCATCTCGGGTTCAATGATGACCCTCTGTTTTTTATCTTTGCCCCTCACAACGGCAAGGGGCAGAATCGGAGCGCCTGTTCTGATGCTCAAATCTATCAGGCCCGTTGAAAAGAGAGCAGTCCGCTCGAATAATCTGATCGGAATAAAATTTGTTCCCTGCCTCCCGTCAATCGTCACTCCTATCACTTCGTTCTTCTTCAATGCCTTTACGACCGGAAGAAGCGAAGACCGGATGGTCAGGACGCCGAAAGGATAGGTCTCCCTTTCATGATTCCTTAATTCAACCAGTTTCTTTTTTATATACCCTTCTCCTTTCAGAGGAGCCCCTGCAAAGGCGTTCACCCTGATCCCTTGAAAAGCAAGAGCAAGGAGGATCAGCAGAAAGGATCCGAAATGGAATTGTATCAGAAGCGCCCCTTTATTCTTTTGTAACGCGGTTTTCAGGTGATCGAGACCCTCTATGGAAGCAATCCTGTTGAAATATTCCGCATCAATCCGGCCGTAATAAAGATTTTCGAACAGCCTGTTGAAAAAATGATCAAAACTTGATCTGGCGATTCTGTTAATCTCTTTTTTGTTAAAACGGGACCCATACAGCAATTGAACTTCCTCTTTAACACCATTTCTTCTTCTGGAATCTGCCAGATAGAATAAGGCCGCACAAAAGCCAAGAATGAAATGTTTTACGCGATGTGGTGTTAAAAGCAGGAAATCCCTTAACGGGAACCATACGAACCATATGATGAGATCAATAATTTTTTTCATTGATGATGATTTCAATCCATCTAAAATTGGACCTCTAAAGGTATCCAAGGTCTTTCAAGCGTTTGCTGAT
This sequence comes from Nitrospirae bacterium CG2_30_53_67, assembly GCA_001873285.1. Classification (NCBI taxonomy): domain Bacteria; kingdom Pseudomonadati; phylum Nitrospirota; species Nitrospirae bacterium CG2_30_53_67. The sequence continues at coordinate 20,712 of MNYV01000177.1, read as the reverse complement.
GTCTTCGGATTCTTCTTCGGAATAGATGACTTTTTCTTTTTCCTCCGGCGCCTGCGGACGATCCCAACCCTTACCCGACGGCTTTCTTGCCGCCTGAGAGGGGGAAACCATCAGATCGGTAAGAACCTTTCCCTCCATATAAGCCGGGATCTCCGCTCCGATCAGAGACAAGATGGTCGGCGCCAGATCAGAAAGGCCCGCGCCTTGTATCTTCGCTCCCTTCTTGATCCCTTTGCCCAAGGCCATGATGATACCGTCATTTCTGTGCATCCCTGTGACGCCGCTCTTGGGAACCTTCTCCAGCAATTCGTTTGACCACAAGCTGTCATTCGCCGCATAAGGACGGTCTCCGCAATCAAGGATAAGGTCGGGCGCATGGGAAACATAGGGACCTCGATAAAGATCCTCCCTTTTCCATATTTTTTCGAAAACCTTCTCCCCGGTCTGGGGATCTTTCAGTTCTGAAAGATTGGAGATGATGAATTCCCGGATCTTTTCATATTCATCGCCGCTCTCAACGATCCCCCCGCCTTCCCGGCCTTTGAGATTGACATGGATCCCGCACTCCGCAAGCCTTCCGGCATAGGCCTTGGTCCTGGACCAATCTATGAATTTATGCTTGCTGTATAACATTCTTTTCTCTCTTGTCTTGAAGCCGATCAGCCTTCTCAGGCCTAAGATGTCCACCTTTGAGGTGATGCTGATCAGCCCCTTAAGAAGCTTGTTCAGCATGAGCAAGGATCTCAAGGTACCCTTTTTATTGTATTCCTCTTTGAGGAAGAGGAGCTTCGCGTCCTGAAGCCATTTGTTGATCTGAACCATTTTGTGCAGAGGACCGGCCCCATGGTCGGATACGACGATCAAGATCGTATCTTCATCCATCATCTTCAATCTCTCGGAAAGGATATCATCCAGCACTTGATAGCAGCCTTCGATCAAAGGGAGCAGCCGTTTCGCATCCTGATGATCGTGATTCGGATGAGTTGGATCCATATATTTCCAGAATATATGCTGGATAAGGTCCGGTACCGCAAAATAAGACATGGTAAAATCACAAGAATATTTCCGGAATAAATATTGGTTCACCCGCTCCTGACATTTCAACTGATCCACAAGGAGCTTCAGAAAGTGTCCGGTCATGGAGATCTGTCTGTAAGCCTCTATTCGGTAATGGGGTTCAAAATCCAGGATTTCATCTTTGATCCGTTCAGGATATGCATATTTCACATTCTCATTCGGCGTCCCCCTCCCGGAAACCACAAATCCGTTGACTCTCTGGGGAGGGTAGGAAAAGAGCATGTTCATGACGCCTACTTTTTTCCCCTGGTCCGAGAGGATTTCCCATAGGGTCTTCAGCGGGATGAAAGAACTGTTTATTGGTGTGCATGCATAGTTCTCTTGGAGATTCCGGAAAAAATCATAAATACCGTGCATGCCGGGATAAACACCGGTTGCAAAGGTCGTCCATGCGGGACCGGATATGGGGGGGATGATGCTCCTCAGCTTTCCGGAGACTCCGGATGCCATGATTGATGCAAAATGGGGTAGTTTACCTTTTTGAATCATCGGCAGCAGGACATTGAGTGATGCCCCGTCAAAGCCGATCACCATGACTTTTGTCTTGTTTTTATTCTGCTCCATTTAACTGCTTCTCTTTTCCAAGGGTTTCAATTTTTGTCAGGCTGAAGGTGGATACGGCCAAGGCGAAAAAAAGCCATATAACCGGCTTGTAATAATATTGATCCACGGTACTATGCGCGGCTAAGGCCAGAAGGCCTCCCATAAAACAAAAAGACATGATCTCAAGGTAGGTCTCTTGCCGGATAAAATGCCGGCGAAAGTGCCGGCCGATATATCCGGCGAGCGTTATAAAGAGAATCAGTTCAAAGATGACTCCAGGTAAACCCAAATCGAAAAAGAAGGAAAAATAGAGATTATGGGAATGGGGATAATGGGTGGTCATTTCAAACCCTCCCGGTCCCAATCCTAACAACGTCAGATGTCTTACCTTCATCTCCGCCCATCCTGCCTTCCACATAATGATCCGGTGTTTCAAAGAGGTTATTTCATTGCTCGTGGGTGTCGACAAGGTAAACAACCTGAAGGGCTTGTCCCTGTTTACGGTATTTGTAAAATAAATATATCCGACCAGGAAAATCACTGCAACACCCGAAAGACACGCCGCCGTGTTGATGAACCATCTCTTTCTTAGTTTTGATATGACGACCAGCAAAAAACAGATCATCGCCACCAGCGAGCCGAGACCCGCTTTTGACAATGTAAGAAAATTACCAAAAAGAGAGAGGATCAGCGCTCCCCATAGAAGGATGGATTTCCACCTTGTTCTCATGGTCAGGAGCAGACCGATATTGACACAGATGGTCATATTCAAAATGGTTGAGGCGACGTTCGGATGCCCCAGGGCATTCCCTCGGTAGAGCACATGGGTGTAATTATTATAAACATAGATCACCCAGTCTGAAATCTTGTAGGTATAAAACATTTTCTCCGGGATGCCATAATAGGAAAGAATGACAAGAATAGACTCGATGACACCGGCAACCACCCAACAGACCATCAACTGCTTATGGATACGCTCGATGTTGACCACCTTGACCACATAATAATATAAAATAAAATTAATGATGATAAAGTAAAGGGTCACGACTCCGAAATCATGATAGGGAGCCCACCACAGCAATGAAAGGCCGGCATAGACCACCAGCAGGAACATGGGGACCGTCCAGGAGCTGATCAGAGGAACGCTTTCATGCAGCCGTGCAAGTTTTTTAAAAATCAATCCCAAGACAGCGAGAAGCAAAAACACGGAAAAAAGAGGGACCGTCTTGGTTGTTTCCGCTCCGATCCTCGTGGGCACGAAATAGAATCCGATATAATTGGCGATGAGGGGTACCATCAAAACCAACAGATAGACGGCCCATTCGGGCTTCATCAAGAGGATCACCGCTGAAAAGAAGATAACCGTCAGGATGATGGATTGTATCAACGGCAGGAAAATAAAGAGGGCTGCCAAGAAAAATTGCAGCAGCGCCATGGTCAGCAATTGAAGGAAACCGGCCGTTCTGATCGGCGATAGAATATGATCCTGAAATCTCTTAATGGTCATCACGGCCATCGGCGGATATTCCCATCATCATCTTGCTGTTTTTTCATGGGAATAGTCCCACCAAACGACATAGACCGGTTTCCCCGTTCTTTTCCGGATAAACTTATATGCATAGATATCGTCTTCACCGTTTTTGATGATTCCGATGCTGTTCCAATCACTCCCGTCGAGCAATCCGGTCATGAGTTTATAGCTGTAGTAAGCAAGTTTTTTTACTCCATATCCATCGTCATCGGAAAATTTCCCGTCATAAATCAGTCCCGTATGATCGAAATAGGAGTCATTATTCTTGAATCCCTCTACCATGCCCCAGGCCCAGAAAATCTTTTTGATACCGATCGAAGTCCCAAAGACATATCTCTTGATTAAATCCGATGCCTGCTGCGATTCAGTCTGCGGCTTGGGATCCCAGGGTTGAAAAGAGAGTTTGACCGGATCACCGCTGTAACTGCTCATTTCGGTGATCCATACGGGCATATCCGGAGGGAAGCCCATCTCACTCAGCCTGCGTCTGAGATGGTCGTAGATATCCTTGTATCCCCTGTAATTACCGGAAGCCTCACCACCCCAGTGAAAATCAATGACATCAATATATCCGCCCTTCAGATCTTCCAGTATCTTAAGGAAATGCATATCAAATATCGTGGGATTCTGCATTTCCTGCAGTAAGGCGCCGCCGATCACAACCTTTGCCGTAGGGTCCGCCTTCTTGATCGCCGTACTCGTCATCTTCACGAACTCTGCGAAATCCTTGACTTTGGGATGAGGCTCATTTCCGATCTGCCAGTATTTAACGGGCCTTGTCAGTCCAGGCATGTCGTTGATCCCGTCGCCGTCATAGCGTTCAACAGTGGCGGTCACGAAGTCCATATATGCCTTCTGGTTGACGGGCAGGTAGGAATCCTTTTGCATATATAGATTCAGATTGACCCCTTGCTTCCTGATTTTTGAAGCACTTTCCGAAGTCAAAGGGGGTCCCGCAATAATGTTGCAGAGCAGGTATAGACCCTGAGCCTCTTGGATCTCATGATCGTAGAAAGTCCAGTCATATTCCTTCCGTGTCAAGTCCTTCTGAATCAACGGCCAGATGAAATACCGTTTCATTCTGTGCCAGCTCACCCCGATATCATGTGCATATTGGTATGGATCTTTCATGTCTTCAACTTTTGCAGGATGAAAACCAAAAGGAGAGTCGTAAGTGGGCTCAACTCTTCGAAATGGAATTGCCGGCTTGTCCTCTAAAATAAAAATGGGCGCCGCTCCGATCTTCAAAGAGAGTAGGCCGTCTTTAATCTCCGCTGGAACCATCTTCAACGCACGATCAAAACCGGAGATATCCTTGCCCCTTTTGAACCTTGGATCAAGATTGACCAGGTAAGCCTTCTTCAAACCAAGATTGAGACTGATTGTCTTCTCTATTCCTTCGGGTTCGTATATCTGAGTCGATTGGGAGTACTGTAAAGACGGCATGGGTCTTTTAACCTCCGCCTCGCTGCTCTCTCCAAGAGAAACAAGCGCTTCATCCAATAACCGGTCGGCTGTTGAAACATCACCGCTCTTAAAAGATCTTTTCGCCTGCCGTGCCTTGAAAAGAGCGGCGGAAACATCTTCCCCCCGGGCCTGCTTCATTCTGATGAGTTCCTTGACCTTCTGCGCCTTCTCCATGACATCCTGCCGCATAACCTGTGATGAAGCATTCCGGGTCGCGCACTGAGCAGTAAGTACGAAGAGAAACAAAAGAAATATCCGCCGGACCTTATGTTTTCCCATGTCTTCCCCCGCTTGCATCTGAATGAAGAATACGGCTTAAAATTTATATATTATTACAAATATCCGAGATCGATCAACTGTTTTTTGATTTCTTCATCTATGCCGACCTCTTCCGGCCGCAGGTCCTCCGTGTTGAAACGCTTCGCAATCTCGTTGATCTCCGCCACAAGAGTCCCATAGACCGCAGGCTCCCTTCGCCTGATATTGTGTCTTTCGCCGGGATCTTCATTTAAATTGAACAGCTTGTCCGGAAGATAATGTAGAAATCTTGTCAATAATTTCTTCTTCCAGGATTTTTCAACCGGGTTGAAAATCTCATCAGCGTTTGCAAGCCTGGTGTGCTTGGTGATCAGTTTATAATCGGCTTTTCTCAAGGACAGGTATGGATAACTTTCGGAGATGCATCCCCTGTCGGGGAAGCGGTGGTGGTTCAGAAGCGGCATCAGCGAGTCCCCATTCAACGGGCTTTTAGGAGAGAGTTTCAGCAAGTCCAGGATCGTCGGACACAAATCCATTAACTGAACCGGATCCGGGACCCGCAGGGAATGCCTGCCGTTGAAATCGGCGATCAGCGGTACATGGATCAGCTCTTCATAGAGCGACAACCCATGCCCGAAAAAGTTGTGCTCCATAAACGCCTGCCCATGGTCCGCCGTGATGATAAAAAGATAGTCTTTGCTCTGCTCCCTCATCACATTGTAAATTTGTCCGACCATCTCATCAACGCAGAAAATACCGGCATCATACGCGCTCATGAGATATTGGATCTCTGCCTTTGAAAGCCTGATCATTCCGGCATTAATCTTCATGATGAGTTTTCGTATATTCTTGAATGCGCTGGTTCTTGATGTTAATGAATCTATGACGTTTGATCCGGATATCTTCTCAGCATCAATATCATCATCCAAAAACATGCTTACATATTTCTTGTCTGCAAAAAAGGGCTCATGGACGTACTCCCCGATGTGAAAGAGCAAAAAGGAATGCTCATGCCGTTTCACCCAGTCCTTCATGACCGCAGGGATATGATCCTGAGTCTTGATTTGTCTGGTCTCATGGAAGTGGCTGCAAAAAGACTTGGGATTGAGGAGCGCCTTAAAGGGGGTATATAAACCCGTATGATATCCATTCTCCGCGAGGAGTTGAGGAAGCACGGTAAATTTCTCATTGATTTTCTGATCCCACCATGAAATCTGCAGGCTCGATGGATACCTCCCCGTCATCAGGGAGTATAGAGAAGGGAGCGTCCAGTTGGTCTGGGATATGGCGTTTTCGAATAAAGCGCTTTTCTCGGCAATACGATCCATATGCGGGGAAGTCTTCTTGGGATACCTGTAACATCCCAGGTGATCGGCCCTCAGTGCATCGATTAATAAGATGACGATGTTCATACTTGGATTCAAACCTCCTGTCTATAAGTTTTCACAGGTTATGCATATCACTTCTGAAGGCCCTTTTTATAACTTAATATTTTTTTGATGCAGCTCATATCTTCCGATGAAAATCCCTTGGAAATAAATAACGTTCCGATATAGAGGGCCATGCCCACCGGGAGCAGGATCATATGATCCTCTCTGCCTGTCCCGAATAAGAACAAGACAAATATAACAGCAGCGGCGACGGGTGCAAGAACGGTTTCCAGCCAGGAGACGTCACGCGAATGTTCTGAGAGAAGGACGTAGTTTGTGAGAGACTGAATAACCAGTGCGAATAAGGTTCCAAAACTGGCGCCGATGAATCCAAATCGAGGCACTAAAATAATATCCAAAACGAAATTGGTCAGCAGGCAAACCCCGTCGGAAAACATGACCAGCTTCTGCTTTTTTAGTGCGATCAACAAATACCTGCAGAGGGTCGTAAGACAGAGGAAGGGGAATGCGCACAGAAGTATGGATAGGGATAAACCCGACCCGGCAAATTCCAGGCCGAATAAAAAGAAGACGATTTGATCAGAAAAGGCAACCCCGACAACGGTAATCGGGAGGGCGAAGATCAACGTCATCTTGAAGGTTTTTGCATATAGCTTCCTGAAATTTTTAAGGGTCTCGTTTGTTTGCGCAAGACGGGAGAAAACCGGAAGAAGGACTACAAAAAAAGCCATCGGCAGCACCTGCATTCTCATCAATATCTTATGCGGCGCCTGGAAAAGTCCGACATCGGCATTACTCCCCATAAATTTCAGCACAAAGACGTCTACATAAAGAAAGCCGTTGATCAGAAAAAGAGAGATCATGAGCGGCAGGCAGGTCACGAAGAGATCATAAAGCTTTTTGAAATGAATTCGTATCCTGGGCAGCAGAAAATGCTTCTTGAACAACAGCAGACAGGCAAAGAGGCTGATCAGACCGGCGGAGCCCGACGCAAGAAAGATGCTGAGAAACCCAAGATCAAAATGAACGACGAGCAGAACCAATACCAGCTCGGTCAAGACATTGATCAGTGTGATCCATGCCAGGTATTTCATCTCCTCAAAAGCAATGATCACTCCGAAAAAGTTTCTAACAAAAGCATCGATAATGAAATAACCTATTGAGATCAAGAGAGCGATGATGGAGACTCTGTCCATTCCAAACATATAAATGACCGGCATCGTGCAAACCATCACAGGGATGACCATCAGCAGGTTCAGAACCAGGGCGTTCCCGAGCAGATCCGATGTCCTTCCCCTGTCTACAGCAACGTCTCTTGCAAGGATCTGATTTAATCCGAGAAAGAGCATGGGAGATAAGACCCAGGCAACGGCAAGCACAAGGGAATAAACCCCAAAACCGTCAATTCCAAGGTAGCGGGCGATCTGCGTCATGATGAGAAGGTTGAAAACGGCTTCCATCACCCTGGCGGTCAGAACAAAAAAGGAATTTTTTGCTATCTTTCTGACTTGATTCATTGAACGGCCTGATCGTTTGAATGGTTCATATTGCAGCGGATCCTCTCTTCAAACTCATCCCAGAAATGCCAGAGGTGCGGGTATCTTTGCACATAAGACTCCATCTTTGCTATAAATATGGAAGCGATCTCATCTTCGCTGGCATCGGAATTCAAGTTGATCGGCTCATGGATGGTCGTCTTGTAGCGGCCATCCTCCTGAAGAACCGTAAAAATGGGGATGATCGGCGCGCCTGTTTTCTTTGAAAGGAGCGCGGGGCCGCGTGGAAACAGCATTTTCTTCCCTAAAAATTCTCTTTCGGCAAATTTGCCCAGGCGTCTTCCGCCGTCAGAGCCGTCTCCGATTGAAAAAACCACCATGTTTTGTTTCAGACATTGGAATAAAGGCCTTAAAAACGAATCCGCATAAATCAGATGGGCCTTCATCTTCTTCTCATATTTTACACGTAACTTATAGGCAATATGCCTTCCCATGAAACTTAATCCCTCATTGATCGTCAGCAGGAGCGCCGCCACGGGATAGCCTTCCAGTCCCAGGGCATGGACGGGCAGGAACAAGGGCCCGAAATGGGGGTGAAGCAATATACAGCCCCTCCCCAAGGCAAGGGCCTTATTCAAGTGATCCATCCCCTCGAAGGTGTGGACCTGATCAATGTTTTTTTTATTGAGTCTCGGGAAAAGAAAGATATGCAGCCGGTTCACATAATGGTTTCTGAAATACTCCCTTATTGTATGAGGAAAAAAATTTGTTCCGGTCTTCGCCGGATCTCGGAAAATCATTTTCAGGTTATTCAATAGGGCGGCCCTCTTCCCCCTTGACAAAAAATAATGAAGGTCGCCCATCCCTCTTAAGACATTCAGGGAGTATTTCAGGGGAGCCATTCTAACCATCCATCTTACGGGATACCAGACGATCAGCCTTAGGACATCCCTTGCAAAATTCTCTCGAATTATCATGATAATTGGTTATATGACCACAACGCCCCATACTGCGGCATTTTCCTTTTCAAGCATATTCACCAGTTCTTTGGCTGCTTTCTGAGGGGTTCGACCTTGTCTGACGACTAATATGACCTTTCGTGCATAAATGGATATGATCAATCCATCAGCGCCGGATGAAAAAGGCGGGGTATCGAACAATATGAAATCATAGAGCTTCAACATCTCTTCAAGAAGCTTTTCAAATTTCTTGGATTGCAGATGGATCTGAGGGCTCTCCATCCATACCGAACCGGCCGTAATCATATCCAGATTGTTTTCAAACGTTTTACTGACAATATCCTGGGCCGCCAGGCCGTTTAAAAGATAGTCGCTGAGCCCCTTATCGTTGGGTATATTGAATGCCTCATGGAGAACGGGCCCGCGCAGGTTACCGTCTACCAGAAGAACCCGTTTGTTCCCACGAGCCAAGACGCACGCGGCGTGAACGGCCACAGTGGAGTTTCCGGCCTTGCCTGATGTACTGACCACGGCAATGGCTTGTCCGCCTTTCGCATTTCTGAAGCCGTTCGCTTGTGTAAAAAAATTATAAATAGGCTCGGTAAATGGAGACTGAGTCGTTTCAAGAATGTTCAATTGCGATCTTTTGACTTTGGGAAACTTCACAACGATTCCCTGATTGAGGACCTTCTTGGTTTCATCGAGAGTTTTAAGGGTACGATCGAGGTAATCGTAAAGGAACGCAAAAAATATTCCCAGAAATATGCCGGCAACAGCGGCGATCCCAAGATAAATTTCATAGTCATCAAACGTATGAGGAAAATAATATTTTCCAGGATCTGCCGGCTGAACAACCATGGCATTGGTCAGGTCCAAATCTGAAGTGTTCCTCACGGTCTCCAGATCGAGAAATATGGAATTATATACTGTTTTCAAGTCATCTGCCCGCCTTTGTAACTCACTCAACTTTGTCGTTTTTTCCGTAATATTTCTAAGCGACTCCTGTTTCGAATTGATCTGGGTATCCAGAATCTTCTTCCCGGTCTCGATTTCCACTAACGAAATGATAATATCTGCATACCTTGTTGAAAGTGTGTTGTAAAAGGATGATGACCCTGTCACCAAGGAATTAGACAACCTGGATGAAAACTGTGAAGCAATATTCTTCGAGATTTCCTTTCTGATATTCTCTTTCACAAGATCGATCTGATGCTTCGTAATTTTGACTACCGGATCCTCATCTGTTTTTTCCTTTATCATTTTTGCCAGACTGGTTTCAAGCTTCTCCAATTGTTCCTTATAACCACTGATAACCGTGTTGTCCGATTGATGAGAAGTCATATCTCCAAGATTTTGCTGGTTCAGCCATGAGGCCTCCTGCAGATTCTTCAGACTCGCCTTGGACTGCTCAAACGCACGCGAGGCCTTGTCTCTTTCGGTTTCAAGATCCTTGATCTCAGAAATCATCATACTGGTCTGAGTCGTTACATCATAGAGTTGATTAGCGGTCTTAAATTCCGCAATGCTTTTTTCCTCCCTTTTCAGTTGAACTTCTACCTCCATAATCCGTTTTTCCAAAACCTTTCTGATTTCCGCCATCTGCCTCCGATATTGGTCGGCCATTTCTGTTGAGAAATGATGAATCACCTCATCGGCGATCAGCTTTGCCTCGGAACCCGTCGCAGAGTAACCCCTGATTTCAAATATCTCCGTGGCGCTCATGTTTTCAATGTCCACCCCTCTTTTTTTGAAAAGAATGGTCGTGATCGAAGGGTCAATAAAGTTATCCAGTTTCAACAGGTCCCCTTTGCTGTCTTGCAGATTCAACTTTTCGATCACTTTCCCGACCACCGGCGTGCTTTCAATGGCCGCCTCAATACTATTCATGATCTTATCCTTATCGGTAAACGTAATCTGCCCGAGATGTGGAGGCACATTTTTTATGAACATCTGCTTGAAGTTGGTTAAATTGATCAGGAGTTTAGCCTTACTTTGATAAACAGGCGGCAAGAGGATGAGAATCACGAAGGTCAGCAGCGGCAAGAGCAAAACGGATATGATGATGATCCACTTCCTTCTCAAAAGGATTTCCCAATATGCTCTCATTTCCATAGGCTTATTGTCTCACTTTCCTGATGATGCAAAAAAAAATACCCTCTGAATGACATTTTCAAGATATGACTACGCCTATCTATATATCAAACTTTTATTACATCACTTCGGGGTAATGACCACTGCGTTCCCGACATCCTCTCCATGGAAGACATTTTCAACGGTGGGTTCGAGTACGATGCCTGTTTCCAGGTTGACAATAGGTGAGATGATACTCGCAATACGTTTGAAAAAGCGTTCCGTATCGGCAAAGGTCGATGCTGGAATATAGACGATGTCTCCCGCTTTAAGCAGAATATTCTGCGACCAATCCCCTTCCCGCAAGGCCGCTTTAAGATCAAGAGAGCGGAGTACCGGGGCAACCAGGCCTCCTCGGACAAGAAGGACGTTTTGCTCCTTGGCATCCTGGGTGAATCCGCCGGCCATGGAGATCGCCTCTATTAATGAGTTGGCGCCCGTCATCTGGAATATCCCGGGCCTCACCACTTCTCCTAATACATAGATCTTCTTGCTTTTGGAAGATAAAATATTGACGCTCACCTTGGGATTGAGAAAGTAGTCGGCGAGGCCGTCGGCAATCCTGTCCCTTAACTGGAATATACTCATACCGTTCGTCTGGATGTCCCCAACAAACGGATAGGAGATGAAACCCGTCGGGCCGACCAGTATCTTTCTGTCCATATCCTCGACGCCCCAGACCGTTATCTCCAGTTGATCGCCCGGGCCGAGGGTAAATTCGGATACTCTAAGCTTCTCGTCCGAAACAGTTTCTTGTTTTTTTTCAATATCGCCAGGATGAACGGCTGTTTTGTTTTTTGCACACCCCGTAAACATCAATAACATGATCAAGACCGTAAGAGCCGTTAATATGTTTCTCATTCAAAAGGCCCCTTCTCTTTTAAAAACCATAATAATCGTCTTCATCAGGAGCTTCAAGTCAAGCCATGTGGACTGATTCTTCACATAGTCTATATCATGTCTGATCCAGCCATCGAAAAGTGTTCCGCTTCGGCCGCTGACCTGCCATTGCCCCGTGATGCCGGGTTTCACTTTCAACCTCAAATCCCTCCAGCTCGGGCTGAATTTCATTTCCTCCATGGCCAACGGCCTGGGCCCCACCAGGCTCATCTCTCCTTTCAGCACATTGAACAACTGGGGAAGCTCATCAAGGCTTGTTTTCCTCAAGAACCTTCCTACGTTCGTTATCCTGGGATCTCTTTTCATCTTGAACATAGGACCATCCAAAATGTTTTTACCCAAGACTTCATCGTGTAACTTCTCTGCATCCTTGACCATGGTTCTGAACTTGTACATCTTGAATTCTTTCCCGTCTTTCCCGCATCTTTTCTGCCTGAATATCATCGGGCCGGGAGAGTCGATCTTAATCAAGACGGCTATTATAAGGAAGATCGGAAGAAAAGTAAACAGGCATAAAAAAGACACAAAAAGATCAAACAACCTTTTGAATATCAGATAAGCCCCGTATTTCCAGCGTTTGTAAGACGCGCTGAACAAATCGGTCCCGCAGTGATTCAAACCATCAAGCCCATGCTCTGATGATGAGATATTGAAGTTCTGATGAAACCTGTTGTCCTGAATCACAATCGTATTCTTCACTCGTTCATCTTCCCGGATAACGACCTCTTCTCCTATAAGACTATGCTCTATTCGGGAATTAGACGATAATTCCGCTTTCTCCCAAATAATGCTTTCACGCACCAGAACGTCCTTCCCAATGCGAGTTCCGTCTCCAATGCTTGCAGGACCGATGATTTGTGCATAATCCTCAATGGTACAATTCCTGCCGATGACCACAGGTCCCAATAAATATGCCTTAGGCGAGATTCTCACGTTCTTACCAACCCAGACCCTTTCCATGATCTCACTTTTGGAACTCCCGTTATGATTGCCGCCCATAAACCCATTGGAAAGAAGATCCCTGTTCAGTTGAAAATAATCGCTGAGACTGTCGAGCTTTTTTACGGGATTTGACAGCTCATACGCGTAGATTCGAAAACCTTTATGGCCCAGTTCAGGAATGAGTTGTTCTTTGATATCCATATACCCCTTATCGGGAATATGATCCAGCACGATCGGATTAAAGATGTAAAACCCTGCAGGAAGCAGGATCCGCCGTTGATCCCGTGACGGATGCAGGATATGAAATCTTTTTATACGACCGTCTTTCCCAACCTCTATATTCTCCAAACTTTTTTTAAAGCCGTTGCTTTTCTCAACCACAACCGTAACCGCAGCCTTCTGGGTATGGTGAGCTGAAAACGCCTCTGACAAATCAAGATGGCCCGTAAATACGTTCGGGCTGATCACCAGAAAAGGCGAAGATCCTATGAATCCGGCAACCTCTTTTAAGCATCCCGCGGTTCCCCTCGGCCGCTTTTCTTCAAAGACCGAGACCTTCATGCCCTCTATTCGATCATCATTAAATAGACGGCCTATGGAACCTCCCCCGCTTGGATGTCCCGACAAGACAACCATGACCTCTGAAATATGACTGGCTTCTAAAAAAGAGAGGAGATGGTAAATGATCGGCTCATTGGCTACGGGAAATGAAAGTTTGGAATAATAGTTTGCAAGGGGGAAGATTGCTGTTCCTGGACTACCTGCTAAAATTACGGCCTTCATACATACGCTCCATATGAAAGAACCATCCGGCCTTAAAAGCGAATGGTTCACTTAACAAGATCTTATTTTTCCGTGTGCTGTCTTTAAGATACAGCTTCGCCCTCTCAATTACATGATCCATACTCTATCTTGATGAAAAAATTAAACTTTTATGTTTTTTAAAAACAATTTCGGCAGCATTCATTATCTTAAACGTCGGAAAGAAAAAAACATAAAACCGCCAATATTTTTATAAGTTAAAACTTATTGTTTGAATTTTATCATCTCATCTCCTGAAATGTCAACTATAAATATCTTATCAGTTTGGATATTCCCCTTTTATTAAGCAAAAACTATGCCTAAGATCAATAAAGTAACTAAAAAAGTAGAAAACTTTAAAAATCAATGAATTAAACAGATTATCTCAATAGCTGATGATAAGTCCGGCTAAATATAAGGTTTGATGGAGGGGAAAATATACTTTTTATGTGAAAACTTTTACACAAAAAGGGAAAAAGTTTTCCACTTTTCTCGTGACGCGAATAAATGGTTTGCCGCTGAAATGATCAGAATGCTGATATGGAAAAAGATGCCGTAACCGTTTATATTCTATATATTATAGAAGGAATCATGACGGTCTGGACGTCCTTTCTCAATCTTTCGAATCGTCAATCCGAAACCAAGAACCAGGATACCGATGAGGATGAAGAAGGCGGCCACCATCACTTGAAGCAAGGCTGGAAAAAGAAGAATCAGAACCCCCAATAGGATCAGAAGGCTCCCTTGAAGGATAAAGAAACCAGAAAACCCTCCTGGCCCGCCTTGATTCAGACTATACAAAAATCTCATCTTATTTCTCACCTCTCCTTCCGGACTGTTGTTATTCTTTGATTGATTGCCCCGATGATACCGGCTCTCCTATCGTCTTCTTCTTGAAGACCATACGATCGGAAGCCCAGTCTGCAAGCAGGGTATCTCCTTTGGTGAAACCCCCAGTCAGGATTTCCTGGGAAAGGGGATTTTCTATGACCTGTTGAATGGTCCGTTTCAGCGGCCGGGCCCCATAAAGGGGGTCATACCCCATCTCTGAAATCTTGACCTTGAGTTGATCCGTCGCATGAATCTGCAGACCGGAATCCTTGAGTCTGAGGTTCAGACGCTGGATCAGCAGGTCCACAATCTCGAGGATGTTCTCTTGGGTCAGCGCATGAAATACGATCACCTCGTCGATCCGGTTGAGAAACTCAGGCTTGAAGGCCCCCTTAAGTTCCTTGAGGACGAGTTCCTTCATAGACTCGTAATTCCTTTGATACGCTTCTTTCCCCAAGGACTCTGTGATGCCCCGGATATGCTGGCTCCCTATATTAGAGGTCATGATGATCACGGTGTTTTTAAAATCCACGGTACGGCCATGGGAGTCGGTCAACCGCCCGTCATCGAGAACCTGCAGAAGAAGATTAAAGACATCGGGGTGGGCCTTCTCGATTTCGTCCAGAAGAATCACGGAATAGGGCCGCCTTCTGACCGCTTCGGTAAGCTGCCCTCCTTCTTCATAACCGATATAGCCGGGCGGCGCTCCGATCAGGCGCGCCACGGTATGACGTTCCATATATTCAGACATGTCGATCCGGGTCATGGCATCTTCATCATCAAACAGAAATTCGGTCAGAGACCGGGTGAGTTCGGTTTTGCCCACGCCGGTCGGACCCAGAAAAATGAAGGAGCCGATGGGGCGTTTCGGGTCCGAAAGTCCGGATCGGGCCCTTCGCACGGCATCCGATACGGCCTTGACTGCCTGATCCTGGCCGACTACTCTCTTTCTAAGCACCTCATCCATCCGAAGCAGTTTCTCCCGTTCGCCCTCCATAAGCTTTGTGACAGGGATCCCCGTCCACTTGGCCACGATCCCGGCCACATCCTCTTCAGTGACCTCCTCTTTGAGCAATCCTCCATCTTTCTGGATGGACTGGAGATGATCATTTGCAGCATTAAGCTGTTTCTGCAACTCGACCAAGGCGCCGTAACGGAGTTCCGAGGTCCTCAAAAGATCACCTTCCCGTTCCGCCTTCTCTTCCTCGATCCTGGCCTGCTCAATCTTTTCTTTGATGGACCGGATCGTCTGGATGGCGCCCTTCTCCGCCGTCCACTGTTCCTTGAGGCCTGCCTGCTTCTCTTGCAGTCCTTTGACCTCCTGCTGGATTCTCTCCATTCGCTCTTTGGAGGCGGGATCCTTTTCACGCATCAATCCCTGGCGTTCGATTTCGAGTTGACGGATTTTTCTTTCCACCTCATCCAGGACAATAGGCATGCTGTCAATTTCCATCTTAAGGCGGGAGGCGGCCTCATCAATCAGGTCGATGGCCTTGTCCGGCAGGAAACGGTCCGTGATGTAACGATGAGAAAGTACGGCTGCGGCCACCAGCGCAGAATCCTGTATCCTGACCCCGTGATGCACCTCGTAGCGTTCCTTGAGCCCCCGGAGGATGGAAATGGAATCTTCAACGGTAGGCTCTCCTACCATGATCGGCTGGAACCTCCTCTCCAGGGCCGCATCCTTTTCTATATGTTTGCGGTACTCATCGAGGGTGGTCGCGCCCACGCATCGGAGTTCTCCCCGGGCCAGCGCCGGTTTGAGCATGTTGGAGGCATCCATGGCCCCTTCAGCGGCGCCTGCCCCTACCAGCGTATGCAGCTCATCAATGAAGAGAATCACCCGCCCCTCTGCCTCGTGAATCTCCTTCAAGACCGCTTTCAGACGATCCTCAAATTCACCTCTGTATTTGGTCCCCGCGATCAGCGCTCCGAGGTCCATGGCCAGGACACGCTTGTCTTTAATGCTCTCCGGGACGTCGCCGGCCACCACGCGCTGGGCAAGCCCTTCGGCCAGGGCGGTCTTCCCGACTCCCGGCTCTCCGATCAAAACCGGGTTGTTCTTGGTCCTTCTGGAGAGAACCTGAATCACTCGGCGGATTTCCTCATCCCGGCCGATGATCGGATCCAGTTTACCCTTCCGGGCCTCCTCGGTCAGGTCACGGGTGTAGCGCTTTAATGCCTGATACTTCTCCTCCGGATTTTGGTCCGTGACGCGATGAGAGCCCCGGATATCCTTCAGAACGGTGAGCATCCGGTCCCGGGTAACACGGTATTTCTTTAGGAGCCTGCCCGCCTCTCCGCCCTTCTCAGCCAGGCCGAGGAGCAGGTGCTCCGTGCTGATAAACTCATCCTGCAATCTTCCGGCTTCAGCCATGGCCGATTCAAAGACCTGATTGAGTTCAGGCGTAACGTAGATCTGATCCATGGCGGCCGGGCCGTGCACCTGGGGCTTTCGCTCGATCATCTCCCGGACCTCACCCTCTATTTTTTCGGGCGAGATCTCCAGGCGCTGAAGTATCGGCGCCGCCACCCCCCCATCCTGACGGATCAGGGCCATCAACAGATGATCACCATCCACCTGCTGATGTCCGTGCCGCTGGGCAATGGATCTGGCCTCGGAAACGGCCTCCTGCGCCTTCAATGTAAAACGATCAAACCTCACAGATCACCTCGATGTCAACATGCTGCCCACGGTTGACCCTTCATTCCTTAGGCATATCACCATTTCAATTTGCTTCTCGGGTCCTCCGGATTCAACCGTTCAAAATCCCTGATGAGCTGCTCGGATCTTGTATCAACTTTTTTGGGGACGGTGATCTTGATCACCACAAACTGGTCTCCCCTGCCTCCGCCCCGCAGATGCGGAAACCCCTTTCCGGCAATTCTCAACTTCTGACCGCTCTGTGTCCCCGGCGGGATGGTCAATTGGATCATTCCCTCAATCGTAGGAACCCGGATCTTCGCACCCAGGATGGCTTCAGCAAAACTAACAGGGACTTCAAGGTAGATATGGTCCCCTTTTCTTTCAAGATAGGGATGGGGCCGGACCTGGGTCACAATATAAAGATCTCCCCGAGGACCTCCGCTGATCCCTGGCCCTCCCTTGCCTGGAAGACGGATTTTAGAACCTGAGTCTACTCCGGGAGGAATTTTTACAGAGATTTTTTCATGATTCAGGTTGAGCGAGGTCTTCATCCCTCTGGCCGCATCCTCAAAGGAGATCTCCATGGAATATTGAACGTCATGACCTGCTCTCGGTCCGGCAGGCCGGCCCCTGTGTGCGGCGCCGAAGAGATCGCTGAAAATATCCTGGAACCCGGCGCCCTCTCCTCTGAAAATGTTATCAAATCCTTCAAAGCCGGGACCATCATGGGAATAGGCCCGTGTGGGATCAAAATCAGAGCGGGCGGCCTGGTGTCCAAAAAGGTCGTATTTCTTTTTCTTATCGGGGTCGCTTAAGGTATCATAGGCCTCGGAAATTTCCTTAAACCGGGACTCCGCTGTTTTGGAATTCACATTCACATCCGGATGATACTTCCTGGCGAGCTTCCTGTAAGCCTTTTTGATCTCATCGGGTGACTCATTTCGCGAAACACCAAGGATCTCATAGTAATCTTTTTTTGCCATGTTCTCATCTTGTCTTTCTCATGCCAACGGGAACATGAAAAGATTGACCAGGTCCTTCATCATCCTTCCTGGAGCCCTGAACATCATAAGATTATTTCACTTCGACCTTGATGCTATGGGGCTTCTTCTCCTGCTTCTTGTGCATGACGATCTTGAGTATCCCGGCTTCGTATGTGGCCTTAACCCCGCTCTGGTCCACGCTGTTGGGCAGGGTAAAGGATCGCATGAAGTTTCCATAGGACCGCTCAATCCGGTAATAGGTCTCATCGTCGGACGGCTTCTCAAACTTGCGTTCTCCCTTTAAAACCAGTGCATTGTCCTCGATCTTGATGTCAATATCGTCCTGAGAGATGCCGGGGATTTCCGCCTTGAGAACCACGTGAGTTGCGGTCTCATAGATATCCACCGGTGGAGACCAGTTCCCCTTGGAGAACTCCTCAGTCCCCTCGTTCCTTTTGGAGAGGGTATCATCAAAGAGCTGGTTCATCCTCTCCTGTATAGACATCAGATCCTTGAAGGGCTCCCATTTTTTTAAATACATGCCTTTTCCTCCCGGTCGGATTATTTCTCGTCTTCAAATTCGGCATCAACCACCTCACCCTCCTCCTGCGGGGCCTTGTCCCCTCCGGATGACGGCTGAGACTCGGTCTCGGCCGACGGCTGCTTGGCATGATGTTGATAAATGATTTCTGCAAACTTATGCGACGCCTTGGTCATCCGGTCGGTCGCCTGTTTCATTTTGTCCATATCTGCGGATTCCATGGCCTTCTTCCCTTCCTGAATGGCCTCTTCAACTTCTTTAAGATCCGCAGATGGAATCTTATCCTTGTTCTCGCTGATGGTCTTCTCTGTGCTGTAGATCAGGGAATCCAGACGATTCCGGATCTCAATACTCTCACGCCTCCCTTTATCCTCCGCGGCATGTTCTTCGGCTTGAGCGACCATCCGTTTGATATCCTCCTCGGAGAGACCGCTGGATGACGTTATCGTAATCTGCTGCTCCTTTCCTGTTCCGAGATCCTTGGCCGAGACATTGACGATCCCATTGGCGTCGATATCGAAGGTCACCTCGATCTGCGGCATGCCTCTCGGCGCCGGCGGCAGCCCTACAAGATGAAATTTTCCGAGGGTCCGGTTGTCCAGGGCCATCTCCCTCTCCCCCTGAAGCACGTGGATCTCCACACTGGTCTGATTGTCCTCCGCAGTAGAGAACTTCTCGCTCTTTTTGGTCGGAATGGTGGTATTCCGATCGATCAGCCTGGTCATGACTCCGCCCAGGGTCTCGATACCCAGTGAGAGCGGCGTCACGTCGAGGAGCAGGAGATCTTTCACCTCCCCGGCCAGGACGCCTCCCTGGATGGCCGCGCCCAGGGCCACCACCTCATCCGGATTGACCCCCTTGTGGGGCTCCTTCCCAAAAATATCCCGGACCAGCTGCTGAACTTTGGGTACCCTTGTAATCCCCCCGACAAGAACCACTTCGTCCACGTCTTTGGCGCTGATCTTTGCATCGGCAAGGGCCTTGAGACAGGGCCCCTTGCTCTTTTCGATCAGATCTTCGACCAGTTGTTCGAATTTGGAACGGCTGAGCTTGAAATTCAAATGCTTGGGTCCTGAGGCATCCGCCGTGATAAAGGGGAGGTTGATATCCGTTTCCTGAACCGTGGAGAGCTCAATCTTGGCCTTCTCGGCCGCCTCCTTGAGCCTCTGCATGGCCATCTGGTCCCTGCTCAGGTCGATCCCCTGGTCTTTCTTGAATTCTGCAATCAGCCAGTCAATGATCCTCTGGTCCAGGTTATCCCCTCCCAGGTGGGTATCCCCGTTGGTTGATTTGACCTCTATGATGTTATCCCCCACTTCGAGGATGGAAATATCAAAGGTACCGCCGCCGAAATCATAGACAGCAATGGTCTCATCTTTCTTCTTATCAAGGCCGTAAGCCATGGCCGCTGCCGTGGGTTCATTGATGATCCTCTTCACATTCAGACCGGCAATCGTGCCGGCATCCTTGGTGGCCTGTCTCTGGCTGTCATTAAAATAGGCCGGAACGGTGATCACGGCATCCTTCACGGTCTCTCCCAGAAACTCCTCCGCTGCCTTTTTCAGTTTTTGCAGG
The DNA here is from genome assembly GCA_001873285.1 of Nitrospirae bacterium CG2_30_53_67. Lineage (NCBI taxonomy): Bacteria > Pseudomonadati > Nitrospirota > Nitrospirae bacterium CG2_30_53_67. The sequence goes on along the minus strand of MNYV01000177.1, from coordinate 640 downwards.
ATCTTGGCGGAGATCTCCGGCGGCGCAAACTCCTTCCCTTTCACTTCCACCACCACATCCCCATTCGGTGTCTTGGCCACCTTGTAAGGAACGATTTTCATCTCTTCGTTCACTTCATGATACTTTCGACCCATAAAGCGTTTGATGGAATAGACGGTATTTCCCGGATTGGTCACAGACTGTCTCTTGGCCACCTGCCCGACCATGATGCTCCCATCCTTGCCGAAGGCCACCACGGATGGCGTGGTCCGCCCGCCTTCCTCGTTGGTGATGATCTCCGGTTCTCCACCCTGCATAATGGCAACCACCGAATTGGTTGTTCCGAGATCAATTCCGATAATCTTACCCATAGGTTTCTCCTTATTTGTAAAATACGCCGCAAGCGTTTCCCTGCAAAACTTGAATTCTTTTAAAATATAATGATCGGATCTCCCATTGTCAATGTGCAGACAATTAAAAAAATGGGGTTCATCTCCAAAAGAGTGGGTGAAAACATCAGGGGTCAAGGGGTCAAGGATTCCAGGGATCAAGTGAAATGCTGAAAACATAAGGGGCCGAGGGTCATAGGGTTCAAGGGTTCCAGTGTTTTTCTCTGGAAATTTTGCTTGCGTTCTTGTACTCGGTTTACCGGTATCAGTAT
>MNYV01000176.1 GCA_001873285.1 Nitrospirae bacterium CG2_30_53_67 | reverse complement strand
ATCCGCTCAACCTCCTCGATATCACTCTTAAGTCTCTTTAACTTCTCATCCCTGATATAACCAAGATCTTCAGCGAGTAATACTTGTGTCTCCAATTCACAATTTGTAAATCTCCAAACATCATTGATAAGACTGGGGCCCTTCCTTTAACTCCTTGTAGTGTTTGAGCACTTCACTTGACCCCTGGAATCCTTGACCCCTTGAACCCTTATGTTTTCACCCACTCTTTTGGAGAGTATCCCTTTTTCTTTACCCGGCCGCCTTCTCAGTTCCGGCCTCTGCGGGCTCGGCCCCGGCGGCATCGGAGGTTTTCTCCTCTGGGGCGCTCGATGCCCTGGCTTCAGCCCGCTTCTCCAGCGCCGTCATCCGGCTGAGTTTTCTCTGAAGCCTCTTGAGTGTCTTGTGCACGTCGCGGAGGTCCTTGTCCCCGATGGGCTTTTCCGAGGCCTTTTTCTTTTCCATCACTTCTTTTTTCAGAACCTGAATCTTTTCCTGAATCTTTTCCTTGATGGAAACCACTTTCCCGCCCTTCTGTTTCTTTTCAGCCATTTCTGAATCCCCTTTTTTTGTTAGAGCGCCCTTCAGTTTCTTTGCAGGGGCTCCTAAATATGCAGGATGTGTATGCAACGACCCTGACAGTCTGGAGAAGATAACAGAATCCTGCTCCGCTGTCAAATCTATCTGAACCGCTAAACCACTTCTGAATACTCTTTGACCTCCCGGTCAATTCGGTCAGACAGTTCATCAATCGCTATATCCAAATCATACTGCGATTGCAGGCCGAGCCAGAACTCGGCAGAGGTCCCGAAAAACTTGGCCAGTCTCAGGGCCGTGTCTGCCGTAATCCGTCTCTTCTGCAGTACAATTTCATTTATCCTGCGAGGATGCACACCGATGTTCAGCGCGAGCTTGCTCTGGCTCAGTCCCATGGGATTGAGGAATTCCTCCAGGAGTACCTCGCCTGGATGTACGGGTTGCAGTTTCTTCTTTTTCATGATTTTCACCCCTAATGGTAATCTATGATTTCAACCTCATGAGCGTCCCCTGCCTTCCAGAAAAAACAGATACGCCATTGATCATTGATCCTGATGCTGTATTGCCCCTCTCTATCTCCGCCAAGCTTTTCCAGCCTGTTCGCAGGAGGGACACGTAAGTCATTGATGTTTTTTGCATTGTGTATCATGCGCAATTTTCTCAGGGCCACCTGCTGGATATCTCCCGGCAATCTTCTTGAACCCTCACGGCTATAGACCTTTCCCGTCTCTCTGTCACTGAAAGACTTGATCATAAATGGAAAGGTATAACGTTTAACGTTAGATGTCAAGTGTTAACCTGGATTCGAAGGGGATGGAAAATAACCTGTCCCCTTCTTCGGTGCATGAAATGGCCGGGGATTTTTTCTTTACGGCCGGGAAAACCGCTTGGCGGTTCAATCCATCTTCAGCAGAACCTTCAAAACGCCGGGGAGAGAGGCCCTTTTCAAGGCCTCAATGCCCTGATCCAACGGGTAGACGGCCGAGATCATGGAATCAACATCAACCTTTCTTCCTGCCAGAGCCCACATGGCGGGTTCGAAAGGGCCGCACCGGGAGCCGATCAGGGTGATCTCGTCCACAACTATGGATGAAAGATTGACCTGCACCGGAGAGGTAAGCGTGCTCTTCAGGACGATCCTCCCTCCCGGCCTGACAAGCCGCCTGCTGAGATCAAAGCCTGCGGGCGATCCGGAACAGTCCACCACGATATCCGCTCCCTGAAGACCGGCAAGATCCTTCTCCAGGACGGCATGGATCCCGAGCCTGTGCAGGATGGCCAGGTTCTCTTCATGGCGCCCGATCACGGTCAGCGCCGCACCGGAACCGCGCAGGACCTGCGCCACGAGCGACCCCAGCCTCCCGTCCCCAACCACCAGAATGCGTTCCTCCGGGGCGATCTCCGCCTGTTCCAGAATCTCAAAGGCCGCGGCAACAGGTTCCACAAAAACCCCCTGTTCATCGCTGAGGCTGTCCGGAAGGGGGTGAAGATTCTCCTGCGGGAGGGTCAGGTACTCGGCAAAGGCCCCGTCCCTCCCCTGGATCCCGAGAACGGTGCGGGAAGCGCAGTGGTTGCCGAGACCTCTTATGCACATGTCGCAGGCCCCGCACGGGCAGTTGATCTCCCCAACGACCCTCTTACCCATGAGTTCGGGGTCATCGCACGCCTCCACCACACCCGTGAATTCATGCCCAAGTATCCCTTTGAACCCCATGTAACCCTTGAGGATCTCAAGATCCGTGCTGCAGATCCCGGCCATCTTCACCCGGACCAGGGCCTCGCCCCGTGCCGGCGCCGGATCGGGACAGTCCGGCACATATCTGAGGTTCCCCTCAAAGCGAAGCGCCTTCATCGTCTTCCCCCTCTTCCGGTCCCGGCTTCTCCTCCTCATCCTTGCCGCCCGAAGGCTCATAAGACACAGGCTCCCCGGGGACCCGGTATCCTTCACTGGCCCACGCGCCAAGATCCAGGAGCTTGCACCGCTCGGAACAGAAAGGCCGGTACGGATTATCATACCAGTCCGTCATCTTCCTGCATATCGGGCATGGAACCTGCGGCAGTGATTTCCGTTTCATAACAACTATTTTTTTTCAATCACATCAACGGTATTTCTTCCGCCATCTTTATCTCGCCATGTTCGATCTTCGGATGACACCAGAGACAGTCAACCTGCTTCTGTGTCACATGCTTTTCGTGAATGAACTGGGTATCGGAATATCTTTCCGTCTTGTCCACATGGCAGAAGTAGCATTTATCTACAGGCGTGACGCCATCCCCTCGCGTGATCTCAACGTGGCATATATTGCATTTGTAACCTGCCTGTAACGCCGCCTCGTGGGAAAAGGATTTCCCTTTGTACATGATGGGCTTTGCGGGCGCCGAATGGCATGAGGGACATCCCGTAAAAGCCTGGTCGTGGGACACGCCTTTAAAGTGGCAGAGAAAGCAGACATTCGTCGAAACCTTCATATGCTCCCCCTGGACAATATCCGAATGGCAGCTCCTGCAGTGCAGTTTGATCCCGCGTTTCATTTCGTTGAAGTGCGTCTTATGATCAAAGGTAATGCCCCGCTTCGTGAACGCCACTTTTGATTCAACCAGCCGCTTCTCGTGGCATCCGGACTGGAGACAGTTCTTGTCAGGAACGTTCGTAAGGGGCCGAGGATTATATACGCCGGCAAGAAACATGAATTGCCCGACGAGCGCCTGCTGGGAGCTGTACTCGTGGCACTTGAGGCAAGGCACCATGTTGTGCGTTGATGTTTCCCATTTTTTGTAATAAGGAGCAATATAATGACACGAAGTGCAGCTCTTCGGATCTTTAAAGGCGACCTGTGAGATATAGAGAAAGAGCGCGCTCACAATAACGAATAAAATGACCACGAGAACAACAAATTTCCTGCTCATAAATTAGTCCCTCCTCCCGATAAGATTTACCCATGATGGTACAGGCGCATTGGATTGCATCATAGCACCGTTTCCGCGATCATGCAAAATGAAATGACAAGTATCTGTTTTTCAGGAGCCGGAAACACTGCCCCATTTCCCGAACAGCAGCAGCATGAAGAGAAAGTCATCACCCTCTCCTCGATCCCCTCCTCTATGAGCCGTTGGCTCCGAGCCATAGGCCATCAAGGGAGGGGAGGCCCACTATCAGTTCCCTCTCCCCTTGTGGGAGAGGGTAAGGGTGGGGGGTATGGTTAAAAGCTGGGAGTCCCCCGGCAGAGCCGGGGGGTGCCCTTATTTAATTACGCCTCATCTCTCAGATGCAGAAATTCCTGCAGTTCCTGTTCGTGATAGAAGGCCCGTTCAAAGAACAACCCCGCCGCCGGGGCAATGTAGCGGACCGGCCGGTCCGATTTCTCCGTCAAGAGGCTTCCGACGTCCTCCACCGCCAGGCCGTGCCGTCCCACCTCCACCAGAAGACCGACAATCCGGCGCACCATCTTCCATAAGAAATGAGACCCGATGATCCTGAAAAGGATCAAGCCGTCATTCTCGGTCAGTTCCGTAAGGTGCACCAGCGCCATGGTCGATTTTTTCAGCTCCTGTTTCTCGGCAAAAGAAACGAAATCATGCATGCCGACCAGGAGTCCTGCGGCGCGGCGCATGGCCTCCAAATCGAGCGGGTCGCGCACCCACCAGACATATTTCCTGTCAAAGGCCGATTTCCTTTTGGAGAGCCGGTAGATGTAGCTTCTGGCAATGCAGTTGTGCCGGGCGTGGAAACGCGGATGGGCCTTTTCCACCCGGAGAAGCGCCATATCCCTGGGCAGGGCGTCATTCATGCCGCGGAGGATGGCCTCAGGGGAAAGATCAGTCCTCACCTCCAGATGGGCTGTGTAATTGAGGGCGTGCACCCCGGCATCGGTCCGGCCGCTCCCCTGGATGTCCAGCTCATCGCTGCCGAAGAGAGTTTCCGCGGCCTGCAACAGGGACCCCTGCAGGGTCTTAACCTCGTGCTGTTTCTGCCAGCCGCTGTACCGTGTGCCGTCATATTCCAGGGTGAGCCTGAACCTGCCGGGGGCCGGTTTATGGGTCATACCTCTGTCCCCTTCCTGATGTTACTCATGCAAATAGGGTCCCTTTTTATTCCTTCTGGTTCCCCTCCTTTGTACGGAGGGGAAAGGGGAGGTAGATCTGCATTCTTTCTACCCAACCTGACCTCCCCTTACAAAGGGGAGGAGAAACGTTTGTCCCCAATGTGTGCTGATGGCCGCTCTCCCATTTTCATGGTCTGTACCTGGTTAAAAAGCGATCCAACTCATTTGCAAAGGCCTGTCGATCACTCAGGTTCAACGTAGATGGGCCGCCGGTAATCACGCCGCCGCCTCGCATCTCACTCATAAAATTACGCATGGCCAGGCGCTTCTGAATATTATCTTCCGTATAAAACTCTCCTCTGGGATTCAGCGCGTGGCCCCCTTTTTCAATGACCAGAGCGGCAAGGGGAATATCCGCAGTTATGACCAGGTCGCCCTGTTGTATTTGCTGGACGATATTGTTATCTGCGACATCAAAGCCGGCAGGCACCTGGAGGGCCTTAATATAATTTGATGGCGGGGTTCGAAGAGGTTTATTGGCAACAAGAATAAGGGAAACGCCGACCCTCTCAGCGGCACGAAATAGAATTTCCTTGATGTCTTTAGGGCACGCATCGGCGTCGATCCAGATTTGCATTGCTTTCTTTCCTTATTGAGTGAATTGAGTATTGTGTCCCCCGAATTCCAGAAAACACGCTCTAGTGCGAGATTAAAATCGAAATATTTTTTATGAATATCATTCAATTATTTTGACCTCAATACTGGAGAGGCTACTTCCCGAACAAGTTCAAGAATCTTATGTACAGCATATTTTACTGTCCCTACGGTTTCTGCGGTATTGTATCAACTTCATACCTCATGGCCAACCCTTCAAAACTCATATTCAGCATTACGGCGTTATGAGGAATCAAGACGTATTTCCACGGCTTACCGCCGTTCTTGGTCGTATAGTCAGTCGCATGGCGGCAGTATTCCAGGGCAGCTTGCGTCTTCTTGGCAACATCCGGGGAAGACATATCCGTTTCCATTTTTGTTTCTACCATGTAAACTGCATCCGCCGTCTCGACCACGAAATCCGGCACGTATTGCTGTGAATTGTGGTTGTACCAAATATTGAACTGCCTCATGGCAGGCCGAAGCCATTTGAGAACAGCCGAGTCATCTTCAAGAATCACGGCGAAATCTTTTTCTGTCTTGGAGTCAAACTTGTAGAGTATGTGGCAAGCCTTTTGAAACCCGCTGAACACTTTGGACGGAATGGCCGAGGTGGGTGTAACGGTCTCTCTGAAATCATGAACGCCGTCGTGACGGCTCTTGGCGCAACTGGGCTCTTCTATTTTTGTGAAAGGATAAACCTCCGGTTTTTCAAACTCCGGTTCCTCCACATAAAAATGATCATCCTGCATCATCTGTGCATAAATATATTCGGCAATCGCCTTCTTGTGATACTGAACCACATTGATCAAATCATCCTCCTTTAAATAGGTTCTGAAATGGGCCACTGCCTCTCCAGCCAGCTTCATCAAAAGGAAAACTTGCTCATCGTAATCGATTTCCGAGTAATTGATCAGCTCATTCACAATGATATTGTCAATCCTATCCGGCCGAATTCGACCATCCCCGGTCACGCTATCTATTTCATTGCTCTGCAAGGCCCGACGTATGATCTCTTCGGACACCGGTTGATAATTCAGGTTGCCGACATCCAGATCAAAATCTCTGAAGCCGGAACGGACTTCTCCGGTCTGCTGAATGACGATACGTGGAATTTCTATGATTCTTGCCACAAAATCCGCAACCACTGCATTATAGCGATTCTTGGCTTCTGCTATGATGTCGCCGGCGAAAAGATCTTTCTGCGGTTCGGATTGGAGTTTCTCCTCTATTTTCTTTATTGCCATATCTCGGATTTCAGGCCGGGAGAGATCCCCCGCGTGTCTCACGGACCGAGAAAGAGCGGGCAGTATGCTCAGGATGTTCTTCTTGGCCTCATGTCCAAGTTGGGCCTGTTTCTTCTCTTCCGGTTCCTCGATATTGGCAATCTTCTCTGCCTCTTCATGCAGTTCCTGTTCGGCAATGGAATGGGCTGTAACGACCTCCTTTGCTCCTTCAAGATCCATCTCATCGATCGTGATGATATGCTTCTGCTTAATAATGGAATCGGGCTGATTGGCCAGATCTACAATCTCCTGAAAACGGTCATGGGCTATAATCGTAAGCTTGTCCACCTTGGGTGCCCCGGTAATCTTCCCATAGGGAAGGCGTAAGCCGCGCCCGATGGTCTGTTCACGAAGCGTCATGGAAGCTGCCGCACGTAAAGGAATGATGGTATAAAGATTCGTAACATCCCACCCTTCCTTCAGCATGTTCACATGGATCACAATTTCAATCCTATTGTCCGGCTTTTCCAGCGTCAGTAGCTGTGCGATGTTCTCCTCTTTTTCCGAACCGGTTTGAGCCGAGTGTATTTCCATAACCTTGTCTGCATACCGACCCTCAAAAAAAGCCGTTGACTGAATAAGCTCTCTGAGCCGGGCTGCATGGTCCGTATCCTTTGCCACGACCAGGACAAAAGGCTTAACCAGAGATTCACCACTGTCGCGAGCATAAATATCGAGCGCCACCTTAGTGTCCTCATGAATCCTGAGGCCGTCTTCCAGCTTGACCCGATCCAGATCTTCATCCCCATAATTAGAGGGATCGAAATTCTTTCTCGTGGCCACAGCCGGTTCCTTCACAAAACCATCCTCAATGGCCTGGGCCAGAGAATATTCATAGACAACGTTTTTGAACTTGATTGTCCGGCCGCCCCGCTCCACCTGAGGTGTGGCTGTCAGTTCCAATCCGAGTATCGGATTCAGCTCGTTAATCACGGCCATGCCCCGGTCGGCCCGGTAATGGTGCGATTCGTCCATGAGAAGTACAAGATCATCAAGACTTGCCAGGTGATTAAAATAGGAATCCCCAAGACATTCGTGAAGCCGCTTAATCCTGGGTTCCTTTCCGCCGCGAGTTTCGGAGTTGAGTTTTGAGATGTTGAAAACATTGATGGTGACATCCGAAAACAGATAGCCTTCCTGCGACCGCTCATAGGTGTCCCCGGTTACGATACGAGGGGCATGTGCTGCAAAATCTCCGATACCTTTGAACACATATTTGGGGTGGGAGGACTCGGAAAGATCCGTAATCAGCTTCTGATATACCGTCAGGTTCGGGGCCATCACAAAGAAGTTCCGTATCCCTTTTTCGAGAAACAGGTACGCAATGAATGCACCCATCAGCCGGGTCTTACCTACACCCGTAGCCAGGGCAAAACAAACGGACGGGAATTCCCGCTCGAAATCCTGACAGATAGGATAGAGAGACTTTACTTTTTCGAGTTCGGAAGATAGATCAGGCGACTTCTTGAGCTCAAGCAGATCAACAAGCTTCGAGAGGATGTCAAGACTTTCCGACTGGGGCCTCCTCAAACTGAGGCGGCTACGGATATAGGAAGCATTCTGATTCATCTGTTTCTCCTCTCAGAACAGAGCCCCCTGACCGGGATTTACCTTTACCTTTGGTTTCACCGGCTTCTCTTCAGGGCCGGGCGGAATGAACTCCGGCGCCGTCTGCAGATCGGTCAGGTTCACGATATTCAGACTGTAGTCCTCCCGTCCAAACTCGCAGCGGCCCATGAGCATCTGGGGAATCTTCTTCACTTGAATATTGGGATACCGGTTGCGGCAGGGAGCAGAAAACTTTCGGCAGCAGACAAGTAGGTGTTCATCCTCGCCCATCTCCTCATGAATGCGGTCGAGCTGTTTTACGGTGAGAAAATTCGTGGTCGTGAAGATAAAATCCTTTTCCGTGGAATATCCTTGCTTCCAGTAGACTCCCTGACTTGGAGAATAAGTAA
>MNYV01000175.1 GCA_001873285.1 Nitrospirae bacterium CG2_30_53_67 | reverse complement strand
AATCCGGCCCCAAGCGGCTCAGATCGGCTGATTCATATTCTCCCCGCCTTGCATGATGCACCACAACTTCATCCAAGTCCGTGGCATAGATCCGGACCTTATCTTTAGAGAGGTCGGACCCTACGCTCTCATGAAGCGCCATGGCCACGGAATAGGCCTCCTCACCCGTAGAACAGCCCATGATCCAGATACGGAACTCACGCTCACTACGGTTCCGGCGCCGATTCCACAATAAGGGGAAAATATTTTTCATCAAGAATTCAAAGAGCGGCGGGTCACGGAAGAAACAGGTGACGTTCACAGTCATCCCGTTGATCAATGCCTCGGCCGTATATTGGCCGGCAAGAATCTGTTCTTGATAGTTCTCTTCGGTCCTCAGACGGCGCTTGACAACCTGGCGTCGTATCTGCCGCTGTACGAAGTTTCTCTTGTACTGGTGAAAATCCACTGAAGTCAGGCGGGAGATTCCATCTATGATAGGAGTGACCATGGCTTCGTTGACCTCCGTGTTCGATCTTAGGGCCTGGACACGGACCACGGTTTGTTCCTGTTCACCCATGGCATCACCCCTGCGAGGTTAATAAGGTCTATCCTTGAGTTTGATCCATCGGGGCCGCCGGCAGCCTCTTAATCTTCAAAAAAAGATCACTGCTTGCAAGGTATGCAATTTCAAGGACAAATCCCGCTTTAAAAGCCATTTTCTGGACTGAAAGGTAACGTTCCGGCTTGATCGGAGAAGATAGCAGATATTTTGCTGAATTTCAAGAATAAACACAACCATTGTTCAATTTATGAATCTATGGATAAAAATTGACAAAATCGTCAAAATTCTTTATGGTAGCATTCACCCGTGCTGCAGGATTTTTTCAGAGTGATGCACTGTTTTTCTGTATGAGACGGCCGCAAAAAAATGGACGAAAAAACCCTCAACAAGATCCAGGCGTTATGCCGGGTGCATGGGGTCAGTAAGGAATGCGAAACCCTCCTTGCCTATCTCCTTCCACCCGAGGATATTCTGACCACGCTCCAGAGGATTCATGACTGGCATCTCGGATCGATCAAACGGAAGTGGAATCTGTACAGGGAGTTGGTCAACACCATACGCCGCGACTCCGTCTTCTTCAGCCGGTTTCTCTCCACAGACATAGAGAAACGGAAGAAATGTTTGTCAACCATCCAATCCATCTATGAAATCGATGCCCTCAACTACAGGGACCGCCTGATCCTGCTGACAAAATATATCCTGGCCCAGATCAATCCACTCGGTAATCCGGAGATCCGGGAGCAGGCCGTCCGCATGATCCGCGAATTTATCCGCCACAAAAATCCGGAGGTGAGGAATGCCACCTTTCGCGGGATCACCTTCGAGGCTGCCAGGCTGCGCCGGAAGGGAGGAGAAGGGTTTGTCCGGCCTCTTATGGATATGCTCGTCGATGCTCTCAGGGAGGACCCCGCTACACGGGAGTATATCCGGTCTGAATCCATGGAGGTCTACTATACCCAGGAGCAGAGAGATGTGGTGGATGACATCCTGGTTGCCGTGGCCTTAAGCCTTTCATCGAAAAAAAAGGACGGCTCTCCATGAAGCTGACCATTCTCGGTTCCGGGACCGGTCTCCCCTCCGCAGCCCGAGGCGGCCCCGGATACCTCGTCCAGGACGGAGATACCAACCTCGTTATGGATCTGGGGATGGGGACCCTGGCCAAGCTGGACCGTATCCGTGTTCCGCTGAAGGAGATCGGTCCCATTCTGATCAGCCACCTCCACCCGGACCACACGGCGGAACTGGTCTCTCTTTTATTCGCGTTGAAAAACCTCAGCATCAGGAGGGAGAAAACGCTTCAGATCTTGGGGTGCAGAGGCCTGATCAAACAAATCAAACAACTTCAAAAGATCTATGGGAACTGGATCTCCCCTCAAGGATTTTCCCTCAACATCCATGAAATGGGAAAGGACGAGGCCGTCCTGGGGGACCTCCGGATTTCCGCCGTCCGGGTCCGGCATACAGAGCACAGCGTGGGGTTCCGGCTGACCAGTCGTTCAGGCGGGGTTCTCGCCTACTCAGGAGATTCCGATGTCTGCCCCGGTCTGGTCGAACTCGTGAGAGATGCGGATCTGGCCATCGTCGAGTCTTCCTTTCCGGATGGACAGAAATGTCCGGGGCACCTGACCCCCGCTGAAGCGGGAAAGACCGCCCGAGAGGCCGGAGTGAAAAGGATCGTGCTGACCCATCTTTACCCCGAATGCGAGGGGGTGGATTTGGCGGCTCAGTGCCGCCGGTTTTATCAGGGAGAGGTTTGGGTTGCGAAGGATATGATGGCCTTGGATATATAATTGACACTTATAACCAAATAATTATATAATTGTTTTATATGAAAAATAAGGTGGTTGTTTACACAACCAAAACATGTCCCTATTGCATGCGGGCAAAACAGCTCTTAAACAACAAACGGGTCCCGTTCAAAGAGATCGACATCACAGAAGACCAGGATCGTGAACAGGAAATGATCCGACTGACCGGGAAGAAGACCGTCCCTCAGATCCTGATCCAAGGAACCCCTGTAGGCGGATGTGATGACCTCCGAGAGCTTGACCTCAGCGGAGAGTTGGACCGCCTGCTGCATACCAAGTAAATCTCTTATTGGTCGTGGAAAAAACAATGGGTGACGCGCAATACTGCCTTTGCTGCGGAGAGAATGTTCCGACCAATATGGTCTATCGTGACGGCAACACGGAGATTACCTGCCTCTACTGCGGTTTTGTCCTCGGACTTAAGGAAAAGGAGGGCGGGGCCATGGCCGACTGCATCCTGACAGCCGACGATTCAAGCACGATCAGAAACCTCATGACGCAGATCCTCAAGGAAAAAGGGCTGGCCAGGGAAGTCCTCTCCTTTGAGAACGGCATGGTATTTCTTACGGAATTCAACAAGCGGATCTCTTCAGAAAAAGGGGTGAACCTGGTCATTCTTGACCTCCAGATGCCGGTTTTGGACGGGCTGAAGGCTGCCATGACCCTGCGGGCCATTGAAAAGAAAAAAATGGGCCCGTCATCAAAAAAAGTGCCGATCATATTTTTTTCCGCCAGAAAATGCGATGAATTTCTGAAAAAACAGCTCTCCCAATGCACGCCTGCCGTCTATTTCAACAAAGGAGAAACTCCGGACCCGACGGCGATCGCGGATCGAATCAACCATCTGGTCTCCTATATCTTATCCAAGCAGCGGGAATGAGAGCGTTAACGATCGAAGAAACAAACATTTCTTATGCATCTTTTCAAGAGATTTTTCATCGTACTTGTCTCCATGGGTTTACTCATTCCCGCCTGCGCTCCGCTTCAGCAGGCGAGAGTCCAGCAAGAGGTGACCATTGATACCCACTTCGAAGAACAAACCCCTGTCAACAGACGTAACACGGTCATGGTGCTCACCTTGGCCAAGGAGGAAAAGACCCTTTCCAAAACTACGCTGACGGCCAATGAGGTCACAGCGGACATCCTCTCTCTGGAACTCCTCAACAGAGGTTTCAAGGTGGTCGACAGGGCCGTCATCAATGATTATCTGAAAGAGAAAAAAACCGATCTTTCCGTCACACGCTTGATAGATATGCTGGAGATGGGACGGACCCTGCATGCCGACTTTCTGATTCTGACCAATCTCTTTGAAAACCTCCAGGCCTCCAATGCCATTACCTTTCTTCCCGGAGAAGTGTTGACCAGCATTGATACCTCTGCAAACATCGGAGTCAGCTCCAGGATGATCGATTTGAAAAACGGGGAAGTCATCTGGATCGGGATTGCGACAACACAGGATCAAAACTTCCAGAAGGCCCTTCAGCGTATTTCAAAGGAACTGATCGCCTCTCTGGAAACTCAGGCCAGCAGATGAACATTCGCTTGATCATAAAATGGATATTGGCTGCGGCATGGATCGTCCTGCTCTTGAGTCTTACTGCAGGGTGCGCATCTCTTCGCACAGCAAGGATCCGAAAGGCGGTGACCATCAACACCTTCCGGGAGCCGGATTTTCAGATCAATCCGAAAAGCATCTTAGCCGTTATCCCGCTGATCCATCAGGAAGAGAGCCTCAGCGGGATCTCTTCTACGGCTAATGAAGCGGCGGCTGAAATGCTTTCCGTCAAACTGTGGAACGCGGGATTTCGGATCATCGATAAGATCTTTATCAAGGAAGTCCTGCTTGAACACAAGATTGATTTCACAAATTACTCCGTGAGTCAGGCCGTTCAGGTGGGAGACGCGCTCGGTGCGGATTACGTGATGATCACGTCCATTACCGAGCTTGAGGAAGATACACGATCGGTGAACTTTCTTCCACTCCAGGTGATCAATACAGTGGACACGTCGGTCCTTGTGGGGCTGAACTGCAAGCTGGTGGATGTTTGCGGCAAACGGATCGTCTGGTCCGGCGTTGCAACCACCCAGGACAAAAACCTGCAGCTCGGCCTTCGGAGGATCTCCCTGCATCTGATTTATACGCTTCAAAACGGAAAGGATAGGCCTAAGGACAGAGCGGTTCCATTGATCGGGGTCCATTTCTAAGTGGTCCTGTTCGTAAATAGGGTGACGCACCGAGAGGGTCGTAGGGCGGGCTCACCTCCGCGCGCGACTGAGGCGCACCCCTCTGGTACACCGCTCTACGAGCCTTCGGCAAGGAGCGGAACTTTGACTCGACCGCCCTACGACCCTCGCCGCCGTATTTACGAATAGGACCACTTAGGGCCGCATCAACCTCCCTCAATAGGCCCCCCCTCTTCCCACAGGAACCACTCGCCGCTCTTTTCAAGGTAGTTTAATGCATTTTCCAGAATCTCATGATGCCGGCTCTCTTCACGGGCCAGCTTTTCGAAAAGGGCCTTTTCACCTGCGTCTTTGGCTTGCACGGCAGAATCCTGATAAAAGTGGTATCCCTTGTCCTCCATGCTGACGGCAAACCTCAAGGCCTCGGTATCACCGAGGTCTGAACCCAGGCGGGTATCCATTTCCTTACCGGCCTCCTCGAATATCGTCCTGATCCGTTCGGCCGAGCCGGCCTGCTTGAGTTCCTTATCGATGTTCATCCCCTTGGCCAGGGCGGAGATCATGTCATAGTGCCGTTTTTCATCCTCCACGAAAGAAAGAAACATCTTTTTACCAAGCGGATTCTTGGTTTTTTTGCCCGCCTCCTTGTAGAAGGTCATGCCGTCCTTTTCCATTTTCAATGCCGTGCTTAACGCCTTGGTCATCCCTTTGTGCTCGTCTGCCATGATATTCATCCTTCTTAAATGGGCGACCCTACATCCTCTTAAAGATTAAGAGAAAAATGGCGCCCCCGAGAGGATTCGAACCTCCGACACCAGGAACCGGAGTCCTGTGCTCTATCCATCTGAGCTACGGGGGCACCTTAAAATAGCGGCCTGTTGCCAGATCGGGCAACAGGCCGCTATTTTAATGCCTGAAATGCCGCATGCGCGTGAACACCATAGCCATGTCGTATTCATTGGCCGCAGCGATGACCTCGTTATCCTTAATAGACCCCCCAGGCTGGACAATGGCTGTGGCGCCGGATTTGGCCGCTTCGTCTATCCCGTCCCGGAAAGGGAAGAAGGCATCCGAGGCCAGGGCGCACCCCTGGGTGGGGCTCTGCGCCTTGGCAATGGCAAGACGAGTGGAATCCACACGGCTCATCTGGCCGGCGCCGATCCCCACGGTCCTGTTCGTCCGAGCAAGGATGATCGCATTCGATTTGACATGTTTGGCAACCTTCCAGGCAAAAGACATGGCCTTGATCTCTTCCTCCGTGGGCCTGCGTTTTGAAACGATCTCCATATCCCGGATATCCACGCTTCCAAGGTCCCTGTCCTGATAGATCAGCCCGCCGACGATCTTCTTCAGGTCCATATCGTGAATCCGTTCCATGCCCCAGATCTCCACCTCCAGTATCCGGATATTCTCCTTGGTTCCGAAGATCTCCAAAACACCCGGATTGTACCCGGGAGCGATCACCACCTCCACAAAGGTGGAGACGATCTCTTTCGCAGTCTCTTCATCCACTGGGCGGTTGAAAGCCACGACCCCGCCAAAGGCCGAGACCGGATCCGCCTCCCGTGCCAGAATATAAGCCTCCCGGAGCTCGCCGGAGGATGCCACACCACAGGGGTTGTTGTGTTTCATGATGACCGCAACCGGCTCTTCAAATTCCTTGACCAGATCCAGGGCCGAGTCGGCATCCAGATAGTTATTGAAAGACATGGCCTTCCCCTGGTGAATGACTGCATTGGAGACACAGGGCTCCTGGATATGGATCTCCCTGTAAAAGGCCCCTCTCTGGTGAGGGTTTTCTCCGTACCTGAGCTCCGTCACCTTTTCAAACTGAAGGTTCAGCATCTCGGGAAAATGCGGTGTGCTTCCCTCATGGCTCAGATACGATGAGATCATGCTGTCATAACGGGCCGTGTGGCCAAAGACCTTGCATGCCAGGGCGTACCGGGTCTTCATGGAGAGAACGCCGTTGTTTTCCTCCATTTCTCGAATCACCCAATCGTAGTCGCGTGGATCAACGATCACAATGACATCCGGATAGTTTTTTGCCGCAGACCGGATCATGGCAGGACCGCCGATATCGATGTTTTCGATGGCATCCTCCAGAGTGCACCCGGGTTTGGAGATGGTCTCCTCGAACGGATAGAGATTCACGGCCACCAGGTCTATGGGCTCGATCCCTTGCTCTTTCATCTGGTCCACATGATAAGGGACATTCCTCTTTCCCAGCAGTCCACCGTGAATCTTGGGGTGAAGGGTCTTGACTCTCCCATCCAGCATTTCCGGAAATCCGGTAAAATCCGATACCGACCTGACCGCAATCTCCTTCTCGTTCAGGAGCTTGGCTGTCCCACCCGTGGAGATGATCTCATACTCCATAATCTTCAGTTTTTTGGCAAACTCCGTGACTCCTGTCTTGTTTGAAACACTGATCAAAGCTCTTTTCATGGATGAACCCTATGCCTCCTTGCTCTGTAATAGGCCCTGGTTTTTTTAAAGGGAGGAATTCCACCTATAGATCTCTGATCATGCCCCCTGAAACCCGGATAGGACCCCAAAATTTTCCGGAATTTGTTCCACACTCTACATGCTTTGTCCAGGATTGTCAATACCCGGAATCATCACAAATCCCGGCATGGGAATTCCAAAAACAGTTCCCTCAGCCTGGATGAGAGACGGCTGGTTTTTACCATGTAAAAGATTATGAAAGGTCAATGGACATTGACTTGAAGATTCAAATAAGATAATATTAAAAATTACGGTCGGAGACTACTATAACAAAAAAACGGTAAAATCATTATGTTCAAAGTGATGAATATTATTATCATGACGGCTGTTGCAGCATTGACCATCAGCCTTTGGGCGTTTCTTAATCAACCCGAAAAAGAACCTGTCTGGCCTGAAAAAATTCAGGGTTTTTCTTTCTCACCCATGAGGGCAAATCAAGATCCATTCCTTGGAATCATGCCGACGGCCCAGGAAATTTCAGAGGATTTGGCTCTCCTGGCGGGCAAAACACATGCCGTACGGACCTACACAGTGGACGGCGTTCTTGCCGAGGTGCCTGCCTTGGCCCATAAGTACGAGATCAACGTCTCCCTGGGCGCATGGATCAGCCAGGATCTCGAAAAAAACGAGATCGAGATTGAAAAATTAATTGAAATTGCCAACCAGAACGTTAACGTGGTGAGAGTCACAGTAGGAAATGAGGCTGTTCTCCGGGGAGACGTACCCGTGGAATTAATGATCAACTATCTTGACCGGGTCCGGGCAGCGCTGACGATTCCTGTCAGTACCGCAGAGCCTTGGCATGTCTGGATCAAGTACCCCGAACTCGCCGAACATGTGGATTATATTGCGGCACACATGCTCCCTTACTGGGAAGGCGTTTATCTGGATGTAGCTGTTGACTACGTGGTCGAACGCACCAACGAGCTGAAGGCCGCTTTTCCAGGCAAGCCCATCGTCCTCGCCGAAGTGGGCTGGCCCAGCAATGGCCGTACACGAAAGGCCGCTGTCGCGACGGATGCCAACGAGGCTATCTTCCTGCGCCAATTCCTGGCCAGGGCTCAAAAAGAGAAATATACCTATTATATTATGGAAGCGTTCGACCAACCCTGGAAGCGGACCTCCGAAGGCGCGGTGGGAGCCTACTGGGGTGTCTACAATGAAGAACGGCAGCCTAAATTTGCCTTTGCGGCCCCGATCGTCAAGATTCCGGAGTGGCATCTTCTTGCAGGCATCTCCGTTCTGGTTGCCGCCATTACGTTTGTCATCCTGCTGATGGACAGCAGAAACATGAGCAGACGGGGCCGCAGTTTTCTTGCGGTCGTAGCCTATGCCGCCGCCACAGCCGCTGTCTGGATCGTCTATGACTATATGAATCAGTACATGACGGTTGTGACCATCACCGTAGGAATCCTGCTCGTCATCGGGATGATCGGGGTCATCCTGGTTTTACTAACCGAGGCCCATGAGTGGGCTGAGGCGATCTGGGTCATCGGGCGCCGACGGCCCTTTACACCGGTGCAACCTTCCATGGAAGATCTGCCCAAGGTTTCAATACATATTCCCACCTACAATGAACCTCCGGACATGGTCATCGACACACTGAACGCGCTGGCAGCGCTGGATTACCCGGACTACGAGGTTCTGATCATCGACAATAACACAAAAGACCCCAAGGTTTGGCAGCCCGTCGAGGCGCATTGCAGAAAACTGGGCACTCGATTCCGTTTCTTTCATGAGGATCCTCTTCCCGGATTCAAGGCCGGCGCCTTAAACTATGCGCTGGCTCATACAGATAAAGACGCATCCGTTGTTGCCGTCATTGACAGCGATTACATGGTGGCCCCGTCCTGGCTCAGAGATTTTGTTCCGCAATTCTCACATCCCAGGATAGCCATTGTGCAGGCGCCTCAGGACTACCGGGATGATCGAGCCAGCGTGTTCAAATCCATGTGCTATTCGGAATACAAAGGCTTCTTTCATATCGGCATGGTTACGCGCAATGAGCGGAATGCCATCATCCAGCACGGCACCATGACCATGGTCCGAAAACATGTCATGGAAGAAGTCGGGGGCTGGGCCGAGTGGTGTATCACGGAAGACGCGGAGTTAGGACTCCGGATCTTTGAAAAGGGGTATGAAGCCACTTACAACCAGCAAAGCTACGGCAAAGGGTTGATGCCCGATACATTTATTGACTACAAGAAACAGCGTTTCCGCTGGGCCTACGGCGCCATTCAAATTTTGCGCCGCCATGCCGGCATCCTGCTTGGATTCAGAAAAAGCAGCCTGAGTTATGGCCAGCGTTATCATTTTATTGCCGGATGGCTTCCATGGATCGCCGATGGCGTGAATATCTTCTTTACTTTTGGCGCCCTGGCCTGGTCGGCAGCCATGATCATCGCACCGAAACTTGTGGACCCCCCCTTGGTGATTTTTGCAGCGCTCCCGATGTCCCTGTTCTGCTTCAAGGTCGCCAAGATGATCTATCTCTACCGTGTCAGGGTCGGCGCCACGGTGAAGCAGACCTTTGCTGCAGCGCTCGCGGGTCTTGCGCTGTCGCATACCATCGCCAAAGCGGTTATCATCGGATTTTTCAGCAGCGGCAAGCCGTTCTTCCGCACACCGAAAATGGAAAACGCCCAGGCGTTGATCAAAGCGGTCGCCTCTGCATGGGAAGAATTTGTGCTGATGTTTTTACTTTGGACTTCAGCCGGAACCATCGCCTACATGCAGGGTTCTGAATCCAGGGACCTTCTCCTATGGATCATTGCACTGCTCATACAATCAACGCCCTATTTTTCATCGTTTATATTATCTCTGATAAGCGGATTACCGAAATTGCCTTCCGGAGCGATGAACAGGCCGGGTTCTACAAAGATTTCAACAGCCAGCGCACCTGTCAACTTAAAATAAAGGTTCTCCTCCTCTACGAGCCATCGGCCATTTAGTGGATAAAAGGGGTCGAGGGTTCAAGGGGTCAAGGATTCAAGTGAAATACTTAAACGCAAATAAATCTCCATAGAAAACCACTAAAACCCTTGAACCCAAGATGCCTTAGTGTAGCAGCCGTCGCAGACGGCGAGTATCAAGTATAAAGAAAAGCGGGACACACGAAGCGTAACCCTAAAACCCTCGACTCTTTATGTTCTCAGCACTTCACTTGGCCCCTGGAATCCTTGACCCCTTGAACCCTATGTTTTCACCCATTCTTTTGGAGATGATCCAAAATAAAAAACTAAACCGATTTCCGCTTATTTTTACATAAGACTGTCCGTTCAGCCGCGATCTAACAAATCATCCCTCAGAGTGCGGACTTGCCAAAAACGAAAAGATCGTCTTTAATAGCTTCCATTACCCAAACACCATGACAACCCATGACTGAACCCATAAACCGGTTTTAGAAAAGAGGAGGTGCCCATGATTTCTCTTCAGATAAACGGCAAACATCATGAGGTTGATGTCAACCCGGATGTCCCGCTGCTCTGGGTGATCCGGGAGCATCTGCAGCTCACAGGGACCAAGTTCGGATGCGGGATCGGGATGTGCGGTGCGTGCACGGTCCATATTGACGGCAAGGCAGAAAGGTCTTGCCAGATTGAAGCGGGAAAGCTGAACGGAAAGAAGATCACAACCATTGAAGGGCTCCCCGAGAATCATCCCGTAAAAGAGGCATGGCTGAAACTTCAGGTCCCGCAATGTGGGTACTGCCAGCCCGGACAGATCATGCAGGCGGCAGCCCTGCTTTCAGGGGACCCGAAGCCCTCTGAAGATAAAATCCGGCAGTTCATGAACGGGAACCTCTGCCGCTGCGGCACTTATCCCCAGATCAGGAAGGCCATCCAGTTGGCCGGAAAGGAGGGAGGAAAATGAGGACTGCCATGAGCCGACGGGAATTCTTAAAGGCTGCCGGCCTGACCCTGGCCGTGACCATGACGCCTTCCGGCTACAGGATCCTCTCCGCTGCAGAGGCGGGCATGGATGAGCCGGGGGCTTTCCAGCCGAGTGTCTGGCTTCAGGTCACCCCGGACAATATCGTCACGGTGGTGGTCTCCAAGTCCGAGATGGGACAAGGTGTCTACACCTCGCTCCCCATGATCGTGGCCGACGAACTGGAGGCCGACTGGAAGCAGGTCCGGGTTCAGGCAGCCCCGGCCGGCGACGGATACAGGGACCCCGTCTGGGGTACGCAGGCCACAGGGGGAAGCACCTCCATCAGGCATATGCATGAACCCCTGAGAAAAGCCGGAGCGGCCGCCCGCGAAATGCTGATCACCGCCGCGGCCAATGAATGGGGTGTCCCTGCCGGGGAGTGCCAGGCCGACCTTGGAAAGGTAAGACACCCCAAGACCAAACGGGCCATGACCTATGGAGAACTCTGCCTCAAGGCCGCCAAGGTTCCCGTACCTGAAAACCCTGAATTAAAAAAGGAGAATCAGTTCAGATATATCGGCTCGCCCATGCCCAGGGTTGACCTGAAGGAGAAGATCAGCGGTTCGGCCCGGTTCGGAATGGATACCTTTGTCCCCGGTATGCTCTATGCCGCCATAGCCCGACCTCCGGCCTACGGTGCGAAGGCGATTTCCTCGGATCAGGAAGCCGCAAAAAAAGTCTCCGGTGTGCGAAATATCGTGCAACTGGAGAGCGGTATCGCCGTGTGTGCGGATACGCTCGATGCGGCATGGAAGGGAAGGGACAGCCTCAAGGTCAAATGGGGCGATGGACAGGATCCCGGCATGAACACGGAATCCCTGGAAAGGCTTTTTCTGGGCAGACTCGATCAGGAGGGGATCAAAGCCAGGGACGACGGGGATGCCACGGCGGCATTAAATCAGTCCGCCCGCAAGGTCGATGCGACCTATCTCCTTCCCTTTCTGGCCCATGTCACCATGGAACCCATGAACTGCACGGCCAGTATCGCTGATGGAAAATGTGAAATATGGGTGCCGACACAGAACCAGTCCGGCGTGCTGAAGACCGCGGTCAAAATCACCGGGCTCAAGCCCGAGCAGATCCAGGTTCACACCACCTATCTCGGCGGAGGGTTCGGCAGGCGCTTTGAACTCGATGTTGTAGAGGAAGCCGTGCATCTGGCCAAGGCCGCCGGGAAGCCGGTCAAGGTCATCTGGACCCGGGAAGAAGACACCCAACACGACTTCTACCGGCCCGGCAATTGCTGCAGGATCCAGGGAGGGATTGATGATAAGGGAAACATGACTGCATGGTCGCATAAGGTCGTCTGCCCCTCCATCTTTGCCCGCGTGTTTCCGGACGAGGTCAAGGAGGGCATCGATCCTGCGGCCGTCGAAGGGATCAGCAATATGGAATACGAGATCCCGAATCTTCATGTGGAATATATCCGTATCGACACCCCGGTACCCGTCGGTTTCTGGCGTTCCGTGGGGAGTTCCCACAATGCCTTTACCGTGGAGTCTTTTGTAGACGAACTCGCCCATGCTGCGGGTGTGGATCCCCTGACTTTCCGCCTGAATCACCTGAAGAAACATCCCCGCCCGCGCCGAGTGCTGGAAGTGGCGGCGGAAAAAGCAGGTTGGGGAAAGGCGCTGACGCAGGGTGATGGCCGGGGGATCGCCATGCACTTCTCCTTCGGGAGCTATGTGGCCCAGGTGGCGGAGGTTTCTCTGGACCGAAAAGACGGGACCATCAAGGTGCACCGGGTGGTCTGTGCTGTGGACTGCGGGCATGTGATCAACCCGGATATCGTCAAGGCACAAATGACAGGCGGCATCCTCATGGGGCTGAGCGCCGCCTTGAAAGAAGGGATGTCCTTCTCCGGCGGGGGTGTTGAATCTTCAAATTTTCACAATTATGACATCCTGCGGATGGATGAAGCCCCGGAGGTCGAGGTACACATCGTGGAGAGCGGTGAAGACCTGGGAGGAATCGGGGAACCGGGTGTCCCGCCGATCGCTCCGGCCGTGGCCAATGCGCTCTTTGCGGTCTCGGGGATCCGGCTGAGGCGCCTTCCCATGACGCCTGCCGCCGTTCTCGGCGCCATGAAGAAGGTGTGAGGGACAAATGGAGATCTATGAAGAGCTGCTGAGGCTCATGAAAAATGGTAAACCTTCGGTCCTGGCCACCATCGTGCAGTGCGTGGGCTCCTCTCCGCAAAAACAGGGAGCCAAGATGCTCGTCCGGGAGGACGGGACCAGCCTCGGCACCCTCGGTGGGGGATGCCTTGAGGCCGAGGTCATTCAGGCCTCGCTCATGGCCATCCGGGATGGTTCGACCCGGATGATTCCTTTCCATCTCACGGAAAAACACGGCGGCCTGATCTGCGGAGGCAAGGTCCTTGTCTATATTGAACCCCAGCATCCCGAACCCAGCCTGGTGGTCCTCGGCGCCGGGCATGTGGGCAAGGCCCTGTCCAAAGTGGCAAGGTTCTCAGGGTTCCGGATCACCGTTGTGGACAACCGTGAAGACTATGCCAATCCGCAGAGCATCACCTCGGCGCACGAGATTCTTGTTCATGACTTTGAAACGGTTTTCTCCACGGTTCCGGCTGGCAGGAATACCTATGTCGTGATCGCCACACGGGGGCACAATCATGACCTTGAGGCATTACAGGCCGCCTTGCGCACAGAGGCAAAGTATATCGGCCTCGTCGGGAGCAAGCGCAAAAGAGCCGTCCTGTTCAAGACCCTTGAAGGCCTGGGATTCTCAAGAGAGGAACTGGGCCGTATCGTCATCCCTGTGGGCCTTGCCATCGGATCCGTGAGTCCCGAGGAGATTGCCATCAGCATTGTAGCGCAGTTGATCCAGGAGAGGAGGCGGAATGTCTCATCGGGTATCGGCGGTCCTTCTTGCAGCAGGGAAATCCACGAGGATGGGACAATCAAAACTGCTTCTGCCGTTGAAAGAAAAACCGGTGGCGAGGCATTGCCTTGAAACGATCATCGCCTCTGGGATCGAAGACATCGTGATTGTCCTCGGCATGGACGGAGACCCGCTTGCAAAGGCCGTGGATGGACTTCCTGTCAGGATCGCATTCAACCGGAATATAGAAAGCGACATGGCAGAATCCGTGAGGGCCGGCCTTCATCAAGTAGATACAGGCTCATCCGGTGTGCTCATCTGTCTTGCCGACCACCCTTTGGTCTCCGTAGAAACCTTTCGGACCCTTGTCCGATCCCACATCGAAGACCCGGATAAAATCATGATCCCAAGCTTCCTCGGGAGGCGGGGACACCCGACCCTCTTCCCCATGCCGGTTGTCAGGGAGATCTTCTCACTTCAAAGCCTGCGGGAGGTCGTCCATAAAGATCCGGACAGGGTGAGCGTCATCCCCGTGACCGATGAGGGGGTGATCCTGGATATGGATACCCCGGAGGATTACAAGAAGATATGCGATAACATATAAGATCGTGCAGACTCGTGCGGGGTGATCTCTTTTTAGCACACGATTCAATCAACGCCTTTTTCTTTTCTCTTCTTCATCATTCTATGGTTCATCAGCAAGTTGTGCACCATGCCAGACAGCAACAACCCAAACAGTTTTTTCTTTCACACGGTAGAAAAAACGGTACGGTGCCACAATGACCTCACGAAAGGGTAGTTCGGGAAACTCCGGCAGAGCTCTGCCTGAATGGGGAAATTTTCTGAGCCTGGACAATACTTTTTTAGATTTTTCTCGGAAAGCGATGGCTGCTGATGGATTCTCTCTGTAAATATAAGAGATAGCAGCAAGAAATTGACTTCGTGCCGCAGGAGTAAAGAGAATTTTCAAGGATTCATGCCTTTAAAAGTAAATCGGCTTCCGCAAGAATTGCATCAAGATCGTATCCTTTTCCAGCTTCAATTTCTTTCTCACCACGGGCAAGCAAACGCAGGATCTCCAACTCATGCTGGGTATGCTCGTATGCTTCCATGCTTACAATGACAGCGGCCGCACGACCACGTTGTGTAATAAATACAGGTTCCCGTGAGGCAGCAACGCGCTTGACGATAGCGGTTGCATCTTGGCGAAGATCAGTAATAGGAACGATCGTTGGTAATTTAGCCATTAGTAATACCTCCTATGATAGTGTAGATCATACAACCAACTGCTAAATAAGGCAAGATTTTTTTGGCCTCATCGGGACAGCTCGCGTAGGTTGGGCTGAACTTGTGAAGCCCAAACGTTTCACTTAATTCACACATTTCCGGTTCCCATAATTTGTTAGGTATTGTCTGAGGTGGTCAAGTAAAAATGGACACTTATTTAAGCGGCCTTTCTTAAAAGCCACATACGCTCGTACTCCCTGGGACTCAGATATCCAAGATAAGAATGACGCCGTTTACTATTATAGAACATCTCGATGTAGTCAACGATGTCTGTCCTGGCTTCGTTCCTGGTATTGTAATTTGTGAAAAATACCCGTTCTGTTTTCAGGCTGCCAAAGAAACTTTCAGCCACTGCGTTATCCCAGCAATC
>MNYV01000174.1 GCA_001873285.1 Nitrospirae bacterium CG2_30_53_67 | reverse complement strand
ATGCAAAACAGTGACACCGCCATGGCGCTTAAGAGCGCACAGAAGATCATGCCGGTGGCGGATCGCCTTGTCATGGAATTCCCCTCCTTGAAAGGAGATCAATGAAAACTTCCGAAGCGACGGTTCATAAAGAACCTGATTAAGATTCCGTCAAGCAAAAGGTATGCCAAATTGAAGGCTCACCCGGAAAGGAAGATTGATAAATGGATAAGGC
Organism: Nitrospirae bacterium CG2_30_53_67; assembly: GCA_001873285.1. Lineage (NCBI taxonomy): Bacteria > Pseudomonadati > Nitrospirota > Nitrospirae bacterium CG2_30_53_67. Next base: position 10,144 of record MNYV01000174.1, on the reverse strand, counting down.
CATATTTTATCACAAGTTGAGTGCCTGTTGGACCAGGGCCGGACAAAGTTCAGGGATAAAAGAAAAACGACCGGTTTCCATACACTTTTCATAACAATCTTGAGGCTATCTGTTTCAACAGTTTGATTTTAAAGTTAAAAACAAGTCACTGCATTTCCGGACACTGACCGGTTTCAGGACAGTTTTTAAATGGGGATCCTTATTTAAAAAATCCTTTGAAAAACAATTTGTTGGGAAACTTCTCCCTTTTTTCTCTTGGATGGCACAACCGTTGCATATAAAATTAAAGAATCGAATTCCTGTACAAGCGCCATCAGGAGAAAAACTTGGTTTCTTCTCATACGCTTCAAACACAACAAAACCGGCGTTCAATACCCGGGAACCGGCACACTCATGAGTTCAAAACACGCTGTTCCATCCTGATGGCTGTGCTGGTCATCCTGACTGCTTTACTGATGGAACGGCCTCTGTTTTCTTTGCAGGCCGAACCACTGACCGAGAGCGAGACGGGACGTCAAAGGATATATATTCCTGCGAAAATATGCGGTCAGTGTCACCAGGAAATCTTTAAGACGTGGAGTTTGTCCATGCACGCCCATTCCATGGACGATCCCATCTTTGAATCAACCTATGCTCTGGTCTATACCCGAACAGGAGGTCAGGCGAAAAAATTCTGCCTGAGATGTCATGCGCCCACGGTCTTGTTAACCAAAGATTTTGATCAGGAACTTGAGATAACCAGAGAAGGTGTCACCTGTGATTTCTGCCACGCGGTCAAGGATGTGGATTTGTCCGGACGGGCGAGCCCGATGGCCATGAATCCGCTCTTAAGCAAGGCCGGCGTGGATTGGAAACGGGATCGAACGTATCACGATATCAAAAAAAATCCGGTCCTTGCTTCTTCGGAATTCTGCGCAGGGTGCCATGAGTACTCAGATGAAAATGGCGTATCTTTATTGGGGACCTATACGGAATGGAAGAAAAGTCCTTACGCCGGACAGGGCATTCCATGTCAAAGCTGCCATGTGCCCCATGCAGAGGGGAAAGTGAAAGACCCCAGGATGCGGATGTTCAAAGATTCACTCAGCGGAGGGATCCATTCTAAAGACGCGCCGCCTGTCAAAACGGAACATGAACATGATGATATCGTCACACGACTTGAGAAGGTGGAAAGAAGAGGGGGCAACCTCACTGTTGTCGTGAGTTTGACCAATACAGGTTCAGGGCATAAATTGCCTACCGGCATCCCTTCGAGAAATCTGGTTCTGATCTGTGAGGTCAAAACGGTTCCCGATGGAAAGACCGTGATCCGGCAGAAGGTTTACAGAAAAAAACTGGTGGACCAAGAGACCGGAGAGGAATTTTCCGGGGATGCGGATCTCATGTGGAAGCCCGCCCGCTTTGTTGAAGACAACCGGATTTCCCCGCATGAAACCCGGACCGAGACGTTCAGGTTCATGGTCGTTCCGGACAAGGATGTGATCGTCAAGGCCTATGTCAATTATCTGTATCAACCGGTCCTGATTCAGAAGACCGAAATGAAAATAGAGATGAGCGGGGATCAGAAAGAGGTCCCGGCCATTCACGACAAACACTGAATAGGAGGCAGATCCATGATCAAAGTCCAGGCCAAGAGCGCGTACATTATCCAAATTGTAATGGTCCTTTGTTTCAATCTCTTTATTTTAAGTTTTTTCGGCTGGTTTTTTTACCTGATCTACTCTGCAAGAGAGCTGAACGAATCCACAGGTCCTGGAATGGGCATCGCCATTGTGGCCATCCCCATTGTCGCCATTCTGTTATGGGTGGTCAATTACACGGCCTGCGGACTTCTAACAGATGAAACGCACATCATTTTTAAGAAGGGCAAAGGCCCGGAGGAATGAGAAAGCCGGGATCTTATCGAATCGTTTGAGAACGCTAAATATGTGACACGTTAAATTTGACAAAAGCCGTCTGCCAAGGGTTGTATGGTCTTAAAAATCCCATCCCCCAAAAAAACACTGGGAATAAATTTTTTTCTTCCATTTTACTTTTTCTTCTGGTAATGTACCACAACATGGTTAGATCATGTATGGGTCTCGGCCTATCGAGGGGCGGTAAGAGAAGTCAAGAATTGGAATATATTGGAAGGTGTTCAGTGTCCATGCCGGGACTAAGACATGGATCGTTGAGAAAGGGAAGTCGGATATAAAACCGTACTGCCTTCAGGTGTTTGGGGCTTCTTAAACCAAAGGCTGACTTGAAACTCAGCCGAAAAAAAAGGAGAGACGTATGGGGACGAAGATGACGATCATTGCAAGTAAGGGAACATTGGACTGGGCCTATCCGCCTTTTATTCTCGGTTCCACGGCGGCGGCGCTTGATTATGAAGTCAGCATCTTCTTTACCTTTTATGGTCTGACCCTGCTCAAGAAAAAGATCACAGCCACGGTCAGCCCCTTGGGCAACCCGGCCATGCCCATGAAGATGCCTATGGGTCCCAAATGGTTCCGGAATATCAGTTGGAACATCCCGAATATTGTTCAGGCCAATATTCCTGGATATGAGAACTTGGCTACCGTCCTGATGAAGAAGACCATCGCCAATAACGGCGTTGCCACCATCGAACAGCTCAGAAGCCTGTGTATGGAAGCCGGGGTCAAGATGCTGGCCTGCCAGATGACGGTCGAACTCTTCGGTTTTCATCAGAGTGATTTTATCGATGGGTGTGAGTTTGTGGGCGCGGCGAGCTATCTGGATATCGCGAGCGACGCCAAGATCAATCTTTTCGTTTAAGGGATCTGACATCCGGTATTGAAGAAGAGAGCGGCGGGGAAATCCTGTAGGGTGGTGGATTGCCCCGCCGCCCCCTTCAGACGTATCATCTCCTTCTTGCAGTGCATTTTTCCCCTTCAAACGGGCGCACATACCCGGCCGGGTGTGCAGTCCGGGAAGTGCCATCCAAGTTTCAATTCCATGGACCGGGGTTCAGAATATTCCTACTTTGAATTTCTCTGTACCCCCTGAGTTTCTCGTATCATCAAAAGGCGGATTTAAGATCTCGGTGATCGTTCTGTTGGTTGCTTTCCTATTTCTCCTTGCTCTTGGGAAATTAGATTTGAGTCATGCGTGGGGTCAGGCTTAGGTATTTTGTTATTTTGGAGTAGCCCTTTATGAAAAGCATTCAGATGGGGATGAAAGGTTTCCTAATAACTGCTTATCCCACAGACAAGGTAAAGGAAGGAGACGTTATATGGACAAAGTAGTGGTTTACTATCACAAGCCTTTCCCGTTTGAGTTGGTGGTTGGTTAAAGATGGTGTATTCCTCATGTCAGAGGCAAAGATTCCTCGGTCGCTCCGCTCCCTCGGAATGACAACGAAGGGGCGGTCGGCCGGAACTTCAGGGAATATCTTCATCGGGACCTCGGGCTGGAACTATCCTCACTGGGGAGACGGGGTTTTTTATCCTCCTGAGCTCAGACAAAGAGCATGGCTCGCCTTTTACGCCGATCACTTTCAAACGGTCGAGATCAACAATTCATTTTACCACCTCCCCAAGAAAGAGACCTTTGAAAATTGGAGGGATACGGTCCCCGAAGGATTTATATTTGCCGTTAAGGTGAGCCGGTTTGTCACCCACATGAAGAAGCTCTCCGAGCCGGAGAGCTCCATGAAGGCATTCCTGGAGAACGTCTCAGGATTGGGGAGAAAGCTCGGCCCCCTGCTGTTTCAACTCCCGCCGTTCTGGAAGGTGAACATTGAACGTCTGGAGTCCATGCTCAAGTACCTCAAATCGCAGAGTCTCGTGAGGCGCCCCGTTTGTGTCTTCGAGTTTCGCAATCCCACCTGGGTATGCGACGAGGTCGGGGGTCTTCTCCGGCGATACCGTGCATCGCTCTGCCTTGCCGACTGGCCGAATCTGAATGTCCGTGACCCCCGCAGATCCGGGATCATCTACATCCGCCGGCATGGGCCGCAGGAGCTCTATGCCTCCGGATATGCGGAACCTGAGCTGAGGTCGGAGGCAAAGAAGATCCGTGAATGGGCCGGTGTCGGAAAGAGGGTCTTCTGTTATTTTAACAATGACGCAGGGGGACGGGCTGTGCACGATGCAAAGAAGCTGATCCGATTCATCAGTCAATGATCCGGCCCGCCTTTGGATTCCGGCGCAGGCTTTCTTCTAATCCAGATGGGCGGCATGTTTAAGTCCTGCGCACACGGCGTAGGTTCCGTCGCCTTCTCAAGGGGTCTCTCCGAACCGCTCTTCAATGGGCACGGAAAACCCCTCTCTTTTGCAGGCAGGGCAGAGGCCGTCCCCGGCGAGATAGGCGGCCTTGAGCGCGGCCGCGTCTTCGGGGCTGGTCTTCCGAAGGATGGGTTGGTACCTGATGACGCATTTCATTATAAAATCCATTGGATGATTAATTTTATTATCCGATATGGAATGGCCGTTGGTCAAGAATTTTTTATTCGCTTGATTTTTACGCCTTTGGAAAGGTACCATGTCTCGTGAAATCGGCAGTTATTAATAGTATCGAAATAGAATAGACATGGTTCATAAAATCTCCCCTTGCCCCTCAGAGGGATAACTCCCCCTTGCCCCTCAGAGGGATAACTCCCCCTTGCCCCCTCTTAAATAAGAGGGGGCAAGCCTTTAGAAAAGGGAGGTTAGAGCCTGCCCTCGAATAGGTTTATCGGGGGAGGGATTTTCGATATGATGTCGTATCTATGAGAACCTTAATATATCGATGAAAATTCTTCCTTGGGATTCGTGGAGCCTTCATGGAACAGGCAAGACCCCGTATTGTGATCTCCGCCCCGCACCGGAGTTCCGGGAAATCGACCATCAGCCTCGGTCTTTGCGCAGCGTTCAAGGATTCAGGGCTTTCTGTCCAGCCTTTCAAGAAGGGGCCGGATTTCATTGATCCCATGTGGCTGACCGCGGCCTCAGGACGGGAATGCCGGAACCTCGATTTCTTTATGATGGGGGAACGGAACATCCTCGAGACGTTTGCAGCGGCGAGCCGGGGTTCGGATCTCTCCGTGATCGAAGGGAACATGGGGTTTTACGACGGGCTTGATCTCAAGGGTACGGACAGCACCGCCGCCCTTGCGAGGCTTCTCAAGGCTCCTTCAATCCTTGTGGTCAATACCCTCCGGATGACCCGTGGGGTGGCCCCCCTGATCCTCGGACACCAGAAATTCGAGCCGGAGACCCACATCGCATCGGTGATCCTGAACCGAGTCCGGGGATCTCGGCATGAGAAGAAACTGAGGGAAGCTCTCGACTACTATTGCGGCATGGAGGTGGTCGGGGCCGTTCCGGACAAAAAAGAGCTTTTCATTGAAGAGCGTCACTTGGGGCTCACCCCGCTCAAGGAGGATGCCGGACTGCACCCGGTCATCGAAAGAATCGCCCATGCCGTGAACGAATACCTCAACCTCGACCGGATCCTGGAACTGGCCGGTTCGGCTCCCATGATGCCCGTGCAACCTGAGGATCTTGTTTCTTTTCCGGTTCCGGATGTCAGGCTCGGGCTGGCTTCGGATCCCGCCTTTACCTTTTATTACCCGGAGAACCTGCAGGCTCTAAGCATGGCTGGCGCCGAGCTGGTCCCATTCAATACGTTGAGAGATCCGCACCTGCCGGAGGTCGGCGGCCTTTATATCGGCGGCGGATTCCCGGAGATCTTTATGGATGCGCTGGAGAAGAACGTCACTCTCCGTGCCGAGATCCGGTCTGCCATCGAACAAGGGATGCCGGTCTATGCCGAATGCGGGGGGCTGATGTACCTGTCTCGTTCCATATCCTTTCGCAGCCGGACACGGTCCATGGTGGGCGCGCTCCCCTGTGACATCGAGATGCTCCCCCGTCCCATGGGGCACGGCTATGTGATCCTTAAGCCTACGGGGAAAGGGCCATGGTCTCCGGGAGAGACCGAGGTCCGGGCGCATGAATTTCACCATTCACGGGCGGCGAACCTGGGGAAGGCGGACTTCGCCTACCGGCTGGCCCGAGGACAGGGAATAGACGGGGAACATGACGGCATCCTCTACAAAAACGTCCTGGCCTCCTATGCCCATCTTCACCATGCGGGCGCTCCGGAGTGGGCCGGGCGCTTTGTCTCGTTTGTACGGGAGGTCCGCTTCAGGATCAGCGGGTGAAGCGGATTCTGAAGGGTTCTGATTTATGCCCTATACTGACAGGATCATCGCCCATCAAGGTTGCATGACTCATGAAAGATCGGATCAAGATAGGGGTAAGCGCCTGCCTCCTGGGTGAGAAGGTCCGTTATGACGGCGGGCACCGGCTGAATCCCTCTTTGAAAGAGAATCTGGAAGGGTTTGTTGACTGGGTCCCCGTATGCCCGGAGGTGGAATGCGGGCTTCCTGTGCCCAGGGAGCCGATGCATTTAGTTCCCGGCCCTGAGACGCCTCGACTTGTGACCCTGGTGACCGGGGTTGACCACACAAGCCGGATCCTGCAATGGGCAAAGAAAAAACTTCCGGAACTTGAACTGGAGAAACTTTGCGGTTTTATCTTCAAATGCAGATCGCCGAGCTGCGGGGTGCGTGACGTGAGCATAGAGTCTGCGTCCGGAACGGTCCAAACTGCGGGGGCCGGCCTCTTCGCCCGAGCCTTCATGGAACATTTCCCGTCCCTTCCCGTGGAAGATGAAGAGGGTCTTAAGGACCCTCTTTTGCGGGGGAACTTTATTTACCGCCTCTGGTCTTCCGGATAAGATGAGTTGAAGGTATAAGAGGTCACGACACCATGATCATCAAAGCGGATGACCAGGTCCCTGGTCATGGATTCTCCGAGCATGGAGTAACGGTAATGGGCGTAGGTCCATGTTGTTTTCCCGTCTTCTATGCCCGTACGCCACGGCGGCCCGAAGATATCGCCGATTTGCAGGCGGGTGGTCTCGCCGATGCGGATCCTGGATACGGCGTCGACACGAAATTCATGGCCGACCGTGAGGCACCCGGCGGCGGTGATGGACAAAAGCAAAACGATGAGGATTGCAAAGACAGCCGGCTTTCTATTCTTGATCATGGTTTCCTCCTTAGTGGCCCTATTCGTAAATACGATCGCATTCGAGCCTGCCTGTGCCATTGCAGACAGGTGCCGTAGGGCGATCTCCTCGGCGTTGCACTCCTTGCGGTGTACCACAGTGGGTACGCCTCAGTCGCGCGCCTTGATGAGACCGCCCTACGACCCTCTCGGTACGTTACCATATTTACGAACAGGACCACTTACTTAACGGTTGAAAGATCTCTTGATCTATTCCTGATCGCTCAGATAGCTCCCCAGACGTCCCCGGCTGTGCTCATCATCATGGCAGTAAATGCACAGGTTCTCCCAGTTGGACCCGTCAGACGGGTTGTTCATGTGATTTCCATCCTTATGGTGTACGGTCAGGAGATGTCTGTCTTTGTATTCAAACTCCCTTGCGCATTTGGCGCAGATGAGCCCGTGAATCTTAAGCGAACGCTCTCTGTAGCCTTCACTTTCAGGGCGCATTTTTTTCAGTTCCCGGACGATCTCGTCAACGGATTTCCCGCTTTCTTTTTTTACGGGCCGCAGTTTCTTGCGGACGCTGTAAAGGCTCTTTCTTATACTCATGCCGGTTAAGATACAAGAAAAACGGAAAAGATGCAATATGTTTTAAGCTTGCTTATTCCATGGTAAATTGATTAGAATTCAAATAAACTCTAAACGATCTTTAACCCTGAGACGCAAGGACGTCCGGGATAAGATATAGGAGGGATATCATTACATGGAACTGCACTTTACCAGAACCAACGGTCCTGCAGACGAGGCCATCGACCAGTTGATCAAACGGATCGGGGGGATCTATCACCCGGAAATCGTCCGGGAGATGATCCTGGCGGCACTGAAGGCCGGGCAGGAGGACGTGAACAAGGCCGACCTGAAATTCATGAACAGCACCTTGAAGGAGATGCGTTTTACGGTCAAGGTCTTCAGCCCTTACCGGCACGTGAAAAAAATAACCGTCTTCGGCTCGGCCAGGACCAAGTCTGATGAGCCCATATACGAGATGGCCCGTCTTTTCGGAAAAAAATTGGTTCAGTCCGGTTACATGGTGATCACCGGCGGCGGTCCGGGGATCATGCAGGCTGTGAACGAAGGCGCCGGACCGGAAAACTCCTTCGGGGTCAACATCCGCCTTCCTTTTGAACAAAAGCCCAACTATGTCCTTCAGGGGAACCCCCGTTATATTATGTATAAATATTTTTTCAACCGGAAGGTGGCCTTTATTAAGGAAGCGAATGCCATCGTCCTTTTCCCTGGCGGGTTCGGCACGCTCGATGAGGCCATGGAGACCCTCACGCTCCTGCAGACCGGGAAACGGGATCCCATGCCGCTCATCCTGGTGGATGAACCGGGCGGCTCCTACTGGTCGCAGTGGCTCAAATTCTTCAAGAAGGAGCTTCTGGCCCACGGTTATATCAGCGGCACGGACTTTGATCTCTTCGAACGGGTGGAGTCGGCGGATGATGCGCTGGCAAAGATTGATCACTTCTACCGACGCTATCACAGCATGAGGTTCGTTGGAGAGAAACTGGTGATTCGTCTGAGTTCCGCCATTGACCCGTCGAGGGTCATGGAACTCAAGGGGCGCTTTTCCGATATCCTGTCACCCCGGGGCGGCCTCTCCCTCTCCGGGCCTCTTCCGGCAGAGGCCGATGAGCCTGAGATCGCCCATCTGCCGAGGCTGGTTGTTGATTTCAACCGGAAAGACTTCAGCCGGCTGCGAAGTCTCATTGACGTCGTCAATAACGGATGATCCGGGGTTTTGCGGGATCAGCCAAGGCACAGGCGACCCGTCATCTTGTCAACTGCCGGTATTTGATCCGGTGCGGCTGGTCCGCGGCGCCGCCGAGCCGGGCCCTTCTGTCCGCCTCGTACTCTGAATAATTCCCGTCGAACCAGACCACGCGGCTCTCCCCCTCGAAGGCGAGGATATGGGTGGCGATCCGGTCCAGGAACCACCGGTCGTGGCTGATGACCACGGCGCATCCCGCAAAGTTCTCCAGCGCCTCCTCCAGGGCGCGCATGGTGTTCACATCCAGGTCATTGGTCGGCTCGTCGAGAAGGAGCACATTGGCCTCTTGTTTCAGGATCCGTGCCAGGTGGACCCGGTTCCTCTCGCCTCCGGAGAGTATGCCGACCTTTTTCTGCTGGTCGGCGCCGGAGAAATTAAACCGCGCCACATAGGCGCGTGAGTTGACCTCCCTCTTCCCGAGCTGGATCACCTCTTCGCCTTCGGAGATCACCTCCCAGATGGTCTTCTCCGGATCGAGAACATCCCGGCTCTGGTCCACATAGGCCGGCTTGACCGTCTCCCCGATCCTGATCGTGCCGGTATCGGGCGTTTCCTGGCCGGTGATCATCCGGAACAGGGTGGTCTTCCCGGCTCCGTTCGGGCCGATGATCCCCACGATACCGCCGGGCGGAAGTGAGAAAGAAAGGGCTTCCATCAGGATTCTGTCGCCGTAGGTCTTGCTCACGTTTTCGGCCTCGATGACCGTCCTTCCCAGCCGAGGGCCCGGCGGGATATAGATCTCCAGGTCCTTTGCCCGTTTTTCGCTGTCCTGGGTCAGCAGGGATTCATAGGAATGGATGCGCGCCTTTGATTTGGCATGGCGTCCTTTCGGCGACATCCGGATCCACTCCAGTTCCCGCTGCAGGGTCTTCTGCCGTTCGCTTTCGCTCTTCTCCTCGCGCTTGAGCTTTTCCTGTTTCTGCCCCAGCCAGGAGGAATAGTTTCCGTGCCACGGAATCCCCTGGCCGCGGTCCAGCTCCAGGATCCACCCGGCCACGTTGTCCAGAAAATAACGGTCATGGGTCACGGCGATGATGGTCCCGGCATAGCTCTTCAGATGGCGCTCCAGCCAGGCCACGGACTCGGCGTCCAGATGGTTGGTCGGCTCGTCAAGGAGCAGGATGTCCGGATTCTGAAGGAGGAGCCGGCAGAGCGCCACGCGGCGCTTCTCTCCGCCGGAGAGGACCTTGACCGGCGTGTCGCCCGCCGGACAGCGCAGGGCATCCATGGCCATCTCCAGCCGTGAGTCCAGATCCCAGGCATTCAGCGCATCGAGCTTTTCCTGCACCTCCCCCTGACGCTCGATGAG
>MNYV01000173.1 GCA_001873285.1 Nitrospirae bacterium CG2_30_53_67 | reverse complement strand
TGAATGAGTTCCATATGGCTCCTTTGCCTGCCATGACGGGGAAGGATGTATTGGAGTAGGCCGGAACTTAGTGGTCCTATTCGTAAATACGGTCGCATTCGAGGGTCGTAGGGCGGCCTCATCTGCGTTCCGCTCCTTGCGGCGTACCAGAGGGTACGCCTCAGTCGCGCGCCTTGATAAGACCGCCCTACGACCCTCTACCGGTAAACCGAGTACAAGTCGGTACGTTACCCTATTTACGAACAGGACCACTTAGGAAAGGTGTGATCATGTTTAAGAAAAAAATTCCCATCGACAAAGATCTCTTTGAACGTGCTTCTCTGTTTGCTGAAGAAAAGGGATATGCAGACCTTTCAGAATGGGTCAGTGACCTGATGGAAGAAGAAATGAAACGTGCCCAGGGAACACCCTCCTCAGGGGGGAAAGAAGAAGATGAGGTGAAGAAGAGGCTGCAGGGATTAGGGTATATCTCTTAGTGCCTGACGGATCGGGTTTTGCAAGCATCTCACTTCGGTAGCCGCTTATGATGATGTTCAATATGGTTTCAAAGTTTTTTGATTTTGTGCTATCTCCCTTTGCCGAGATGTCTCCCTATGCGGGGCTGAGTCTGATCTCCGTGGTCACAGGCGTGGTGATGGTCTTTCTTTACAGTTGGACCACGGATCAGAAAAAATTAAAGGAAATCCGGGACAAGATCAAAATCCACTTCCTGGAGGTCCGCCTTTTTAAAGAAGATATGGCGGAGATGTTCACAATCCAGAGGGAGATTATCAAGGAAAATCTCAACTATCTGCGATATACGTTTAAATCCGCGGTGGTCTTGATCCTCCCGATCCTCTTTATTGTGATTGACTTGAACGCGAGGTACAGCTTTTATCCCATCCGTCCCGGGGATTCTTTTGTTGTTGCGGCTGTAGCGCAGGATCAAAACAGCCTCGCACGGATTGAACTCATCCTCCCGCAGGGGTTGAGCATGGATGTCTCCTCTATGCGTATTCCTGAGGAAAAGCGGGTAAGCTGGCAGATCCATGCAGGCTCGTCCGGCATCTACAACCTCATTTTCCATCAGGGAGAAAAACAATATATGCATAACGCTGTCATTTCAAGCCGGATCCAAAGGATCTACCCGGACATGAAGACAGAAAAAGAATGGATCTCGCGTTTGACCTCGAATGCCGGCCTCCTTCCCTCTGACTCTCCGATACAGATGATCCATATCGAATACCCGAAACAGGAGAGTTTCTTGGGTCTGCAGCCGGGATGGCTTTATTTCTTCTTCTTAATTTCCATGATCGCCGGGCTTGCAGTAAAAAAAATGATGAACCTCGCCTGATGCGCCCCTTCTTTCCATCCAAGATTCTCCGGCCATCCTTCTTATTCCGCATCTCTAAGTGGTCCTGTTCGTAAATAGGGTGACGTACCGACTTGTACTCGGTTTACCGGTAGAGGGCCTGCCTGTCGCGTACGCAACGCAGACAGGCGGCAGACAGGTCGTAGGGCGGTCTCATCTCCGAGCGCGACTCAGCGCGTACCCCTCTGGTACACCGCAAGGAGCGCAACTTTGATCCGACCGCCCTACGGCACTCGAATGCCACCGTATTTACGAATAGGGCCACTAAGTTTAAGCAAGATGTAGCCCTATAAATAACACATGTCATCTTTTTATGAATATGTGCATAACTGATTGTTTTATAATGTTTATTCCAGATCCGGCAACATGAGGTGTTTCGTTTATATGACATGCCTGCCGGGTTCTGCCGGATGAGTTATTCAGACTATATCATATAAAATCTAATATAATCAATGAATTACAAGAGATTCCATTTTTTGGCATTGGTTTTGCAAGATGGAATAGTCAAGAGGTTAAAAACAAAGATGATCCTGAAACAAACATTTGGGATAGCCCAAATCAACCAAGGAGGTACAAGATGAAAACCAAGAATATGGAAGTCGTAAAAACAGGGATGAAGGTGGGCGCCGTATTAGGTGGTATTGCCTTTCTGATTTTCGGAATCGTTCCAGGATTCCATTACGGCGGTTATGGGACCTTGATGCTGCTCAATAAGATCATGGGAGGCCCGGTAGAGTTCACTCTCGCAGTCCGCATGCTTGTTGTCCTTGGGATTCTTCTCGGGATCCTCTGCCTCGGATTCATGAGCATTGTGGTAGGTTCCGTGTTTGGGACCGCTTCCGGCTACATTGTTCATGCCTTGAGCTATCTTAAAGCGCCTGAGGAAGAAGAGATGGTGAAGACCGAGAAATAAGACGACTGATCAAACATCCCAACAAATCCATCCCCCCAAAGGCCCTCTATCCAAGGAAGAGGGCCTTTTCTGTTATTTTATTACAACATTTTAAAAATATGTTATAATTTTATTACATTTCATTTGCAGTGACATTGTAAAAGGCTTTTCAAGAGACATGAAAAAATAGTGTCATAATTTTATGACAATAGCCATACAGTGGGGATTCAGGACAGCTCTTTAGAATATGTTAAATTTCATATACTTGAACATTTCTTGATCTTGGCATCATTATTGCTGTATAAGAGAACTGAAAATTCGTTGAACAGGGTGCAATCATCGAAGAAACGAGGTGGCCATGGGTGATAAAAAATTATTGTTCATCACTTTTCTGTTTTTTACAGGGGTCTTGTTCCTGGCGAATGATCTCCATGCAGACAATCTCTCCTGTATGGTCTGTCATGGCGCGCTGAAGGGGGAATATATGACCCGCCAGGGTATTCGGACGAGCCTTCATGTGGACGGTGAAAAATATGCCCTATCTGTGCATGCGGATCTGGATTGTACGATGTGTCACCTCACCTATCAGGACAATCCCCACAAATCCATGGAGCAAGGGGTGGACGAGACGATCCTGAACATCGCTCAGGTGATCCGGAGGAAGAGCCCCTTGGATCCTGTGGCCCAGGCCGCCTGCACCCAATGCCACAGTGAAATCTATCAAGAGTACAAACAGAGCGTCCATGGCGTGAATATTTTTGAAAAGAATGAAACCGATGCGGCCCTTTGCCTGGACTGCCATGGGTCCCCCCATGAGATCGTCTCTGCGGAAGGTCTAAACGCGAAGACCGGCCGTTTGAAGTCAGCAACAGCCTACGAACAAATCGTGACGACCTGCGGGAAGTGCCATGAGCAGAAAAGTGTTTCACTCAAGTACGGGTTCAGCACCCGGATTATCCAGCGCTATAATGAAAGTTTCCACGGGAAGAAATATCATTTGGGAGGCAAAAACCTTCCGGTCTGCACCACCTGTCACGGGTCACACAATATTCATTCTCACAAGGATCCCCAATCTCCGGTTTACGTCACAAACAAGATCTCCCTCTGCAATCAATGCCACAAAGGAGCGGATGAAAAATTTGTGGCGGCCATTACGCACAAACCGATCGGCAGGGATAACCCTATTCCTTACTATTCGGAGAAAGGGTTGATTATTCTGACCATCGGTGTGATTGCAGGCTGTGCCCTGCACATTCTTTTGCAGATTTATGCGACCCTACGAGACGCCATTCAACTTCACAGGAGGATGTCAAGATGAAATCCGAAAATGACGAGGCTGCACGCAACAACCATGACGTTCTGCCGGACGAAGTCGAAAGGTTCAACATTCATTATCGGATCCAGCACGTCCTCATGCTGACTTCGTTTCTTGTTCTGTTTTTTACCGGATGGGCTCTCAAGTTTTCGGAAGTGGAAACATCCTACTCATGGATCCATTTCTGGGGAGGGCCAAAAACCGCAGGCATCATCCATCGAATAGCCGGGATCACCATGATTATGGATTCCCTCTATCATGTTCTTTATTTGATTTACCGGTTTTCCCGGGGCAAACTCCGGTGGGATTTGATCCCGGTCTGGAAGGACTTCGAAGATCTCTACCAGAATATTCGCTATTTCCTAGGCCTTTCAAAAGAGAAACCCAGATTCGGAAGGTTCAGTTACCTGCAGAAGTTCGATTATTGGGCCGTGTTCTGGGGGATTTTTGTCATCGGATTTTCAGGCCTCGCCCTGGCGTTCCCGACCAAGGCGGCTCTCTTCTTTCCGGAATCCTCCAAGAACTGGATCTGGGAACTCATTTATATCATGCACAGCGATGAGGCCCTCCTGGCCATTGTTTTTATCCTGTTCTGGCATTTTTACAATGAGCATCTCCGTCCCGAGGTCTTTCCCATGAGCTGGGTATGGATTACAGGAAAAATATCCACGCATGAACTCCGGCATGAACACCCCATGGAATTCGAACGATTGTTCCCGGAGGCCCATGCACAGACGGTGACCGAAGAGGATGGAGGCCGGGGAGAAGACAAGGCTTCCCGTGAGGTTTAGTAAATAAGGATCATCTCCAAAAGAGTGGGTGAAGACATCAGGGGTCAAGGGGTCAAGGATTCCAGGGGTCAAGTGAAGTGCTCAAACACTACAAGGAGTTAAAGGAAGGGCCCTAGTCTTATCAATTATGCTTGGAGATTTACAAAACAACAAAAAGATTTCCTATAGAAGAAAGATATGGCCTGACGTCACAGAT
>MNYV01000172.1 GCA_001873285.1 Nitrospirae bacterium CG2_30_53_67 | reverse complement strand
ATGCTCGGTCAGGGTGAGCGCTTGATAAGGCAGGCCCCATTTACGGAGTGCGCCAAAGGCGACCGGCGTCATGGTCCGGATCCCGACCTCTTCCAGCCTCAGGATCTTTCCCCACTCATTCTCCGCGCCGTCCTTGATCCGAAAACCCGTGAATACCGACCGGATTCGTGCAAGGAGCGGCGGATGATGCCGTTTCAAATGAAAGATGTGGGACCGGCCGTCCTCCCCTTTCAGGTAAATCCTGACTACGGAACGGTAGCGGTTCTGCTTGAAAAGCTCGCCGCCGGAAAGATCATAAAGCGCGTCAAAACGATTAAGGCCATGCCCTTTCAGAAGGGCATGGTAATCCCAGTGGATCCAGAGGCACCCTTCCTGAATAAACTCAAACCGTTTCATTGCCTGCCTTGTATGGGTCTTCGCGTAATATAGCGGGGCAATTAAACCTCTGTTCCCCTCTTTGGAAACTTGTCCTCGAATGATTTTATCGAGTAAGAGGAGTTGGGGGAGATTTCAAGAATCTCAAGCCGTCAATATTGTCTATTTACCCTTTCTCGTCTCTTCTTCTCGTCACCCCGGCATGATTTTAGCCGGGGTCCAGGATGATTTTTAAAAAAAAATCTCTGGATTCCGGCTTAAAACGTGCCGGAATGACGGTGCGGAACCATGCTCACCGCCGGAATCTCAGCCAGTCAGCACGCTCCACGGCACAGCCACAATCCGCTCATCCATGCGGCGGATTTCGTTGCCATTATAGACCAGCAGCCCGCAGGAAGTCTCCGGATACTCCTCCATAAAAAGTTTCAGGCCCTCAATATCCGCATATAGCGGAACGGACGTCAGCTTGACCTCGACTGCCAGAAGCTTCCGCCCATGCTCAATCACAAAATCCACTTCTTTGCCGTTCACAGTACGCCAATAATACACACGCGCCTTAGGAATGAGAAGATCCGACAGCACACGCAAATGCTGCAAGATAAAGGTCTCAAAGAGAGCCCCTGCCTCTCTCGCCGACCGGACACTTGCAAGGTCGTGAAATCCTGCCAGGAACGCGGCAAGCCCGGAATCCAGCCAGTAGAACTTCGGGGCCTTAATCAATCGCTTGGTTCTGTTCACATGAAAAGCCGGGAGCCTCTCCGCCAGACAGGAAGTCTCAATGAGGTTGATGTAACGGTGCACAGTGGATTGACTAATGCCCGCGTCCCTCGATATCTCAGTCTGATTCAGCATCTGCCCGCTCCGCAATGCCAGCATCTCCATCACCCGCCTGAAATCCGCCAGGGATTCAATTTGTGAGAGTGCCCGAAGATCCCGCTCAAGATAGGTTGCGACGTATCCCTCCCACCACATGGTCACCGCATCAGAGCGGTCCAATGACATCAGGGAAGGCATGAAACCCTTGGAGATCTGTGCAAAGGGATCATTCTCTTCTTTCTCGACCTTTCCGTCAGGGGGAAGCTCCCCAGAGAAAAGTTCGCTCACAATGGATGGAACGGAACGTCCCCTTATTTCTCCAAGGGTCATGGGATACAATCTGAGATACACGGCTCGTCCGGCAAGGGTTTCGCTCACCCTCCGCATCAGGAGCAGATTCGCCGAACCCGAAAGAACAAACCTGACCCGCCGCTTCTTGTCATCCACGGCCATCTTCACAGCGGAAAGAAGAAGCGGTGAATTCTGGACCTCATCAATCACTATAGCGTCCGCTCCCGCCCACAGCGCTGAAGGGTTAATTTCAGCCTGATGACGAATGTCAAAGTTGTCCAAAGTTATGTATCGCCAATTGCAGACCGGCTCGGAATACTGGAGAAAAGTGCTCTTGCCCGTCTGCCTGGCCCCGGTCAGCACAATGATGGGATGAATGGGCAGGCAGGCCTCGAAAAAAGATTGCAGACATCGGGGCTTGTAAATGAATTCGTGTCTTGAATGATTATCATTCATAGCATGAATTATAATACATCAAGGCCTTATGTCAAGATAAAATTTAAGAAGGCACGTTCACAAAACCTGCTGTTAGAAAATGTTTGTCAAAACTAAACGCCTTTTCAATCTTTTGCCTCTTCATAATAACAAAGCTTACAGCATCGGTATAACTGAAATCCTGATCATGATATTGTTTCAAGATCTTTTCAGCATCCGCCTCCACATCTTCGCTGGAATAGACCTTCATAATTCTCGGGCTTGTCTTTACCTTCTCCAGGAAATCCAGAGCAGGCTGATGCCCCAGCTCATTTAGAATAAGAATATAGACCTCAGCTATTACAAAATTACTTGTAATCAAACCCTTATGAGATGTCAGGAGTGATGGATATATCGAGGCCGCCTTTTTATGATGGGCATCATCTCTATCTGCAAGAGCAACCCATGCGCTGGTATCAACAAATATATTATCAGAAGATATCATCGCTTCCTGGAAGCAGCATATCTTGCAATATAGCGATCATGCTTGTCAGCGAGATCACTTTTACCTGAACCACCAAGTCCAATTAGCCCCATTGCCGGATCTTCTTCTATGGGGAGTTCCTTTAAATATTTCTCTATGCTTTCCCGGATAATCTCAGACTTCGAGACACCCCGCTTCATAGAAAGGATCTCTAAAATATTTGCCTGCCCTGGTTCTATATATATTTGAATGGGTCTTTTCTTTAATGTTCTCATATCATCATTATATACATCACAGAATGTGATGTGTCAATATTAAACTGAACCGCTTCCGTCAAAAAATAACTTTGAAAAACACCTTGACGGGTTCATGAACAAATAGTATGTTTTCATGAAAAGAATACAGGAGCGGGTCTCTGATAGGGTGTGCGACAAAAATGCCTGCCCTCGACTACGATCGGGGGTGGGTACACATCAGGATTATATATGGTTGTCATTGTCCGGCTTGACCGGACAATCCACTCTTCGATAAGCTCAGGGTGACAATTGTCATGGTGAGCTTACGGATACCATTATTTTTGTCTTGAAAGGTCACTCCACTCATTGGCTTTCTCTGTGCTCTCCTCATATAAATTCGGAAGATGAGCTGCATGAGAGGTCAGCGTATAGGACGGGACCAGATCCATCAATAAATTCCTGATCCAGGCCCACTGCTTCTGCTGGATAAAATCTTCAAACAATTTTACTTTTTCGAGCACGTTTCCATGGTTATTGGATGAGTCCCTGCCCACGAAAATCTTCGGGTGATCTGTAGGCTCGACGCCCTCCGAATCCGTCAGCAGTTCCTCATAAAGCTTTTCACCCGGCCGGATACCGGTATATATAATCTCGATATCCACGTCCGGCTCCAGGCCGTTCAGCCGGATCATCTCACGCGCCATGTCCACTATCTTCACCGGGTCTCCCATGTCCAGGAGAAAGACCTCCCCACCTTGTCCCATGGCCGCCGCCTGCAGGATCAGGATAGACGCCTCGGGGATGCTCATGAAATACCGCCTCATCTCTTCGTGGGTGACCGTCACCGGACCGCCTCTTCGGATCTGATCTTCAAAAATCGGAATCACGCTTCCACGGCTTCCCACCACGTTTCCAAAACGGACGGAGATGAATTTCGTCCGGCCCGAGGCATTCAATCCGTTGACGATCTTCTCCGCAACCCTTTTTGTCGCACCCATGACATTCGTCGGTTTGACCGCCTTGTCTGTCGAAACCATGACAAATTTTTCAACTCCATAGTCATTGGCAACCTCTGCAACCGTCCTCGTCCCCAGGACATTGACTTTGACCGCCTCCTCGGGGTACTTCTCCATCATGGGGACATGCTTGTAGGCCGCCGCATGAAACACAAGGTTCGGAAGATATGCATTGAAAACCGACTCCAGCTTATTTCTATCCTGAATATCCGCCACCACGGAAGAGAACTCAGCCCCCAGCCCGCCCCTGCCTGTCTCCAATTCAAGATTGAAAAGCTCTGTCTCATCAATATCCAGGGCAATAATCTGCTTGGGCTCAAATGACAGCACCTGTCGAACCAGCTCCGAGCCTATGGATCCTCCGGCGCCGGTAATCAATACCCTTTTACCCTTGATGAAATCATTGACCATCCTCCGGTCAATGGAGGCCTGCTCTCTTCCAAGAATGTCTTCAATCCTGATTTCCTTGATATCGGAAAGCGAGACATTCCCGTGTACCAATTCATTCAATCCGGGAATGATCCGGATCTCCTTGACATGGGCCTGTCGCACCACGGATAGAATTTCTCGGATTTCACGCGATGACGCGGATGGAATGGCAATCAGGACAAGCTCAACATTCAGATTCTTCACCATATCTTCAATGTCTTCCCGCTTGCCATGTACCTTTACACCCTGAATATAAACCCCTTTTTT
>MNYV01000171.1 GCA_001873285.1 Nitrospirae bacterium CG2_30_53_67 | reverse complement strand
GTGGATATAAACCCCCTGATCGGCCAGACAAGAGGTGATTTGATAAAGAAGGCCGATACGATCCTCGGCATAGACATCGATTACGGTGTATTTGTCGGAAACCGTATTGTCAAACAGAACACGAGGGGTGATCTTGTGCTTCTTCTTTTTCCTCAAATACCATGGGGGTTGATGCGCCGCCAGGATCTCATGGACCTGGCTGGTCCTCTGTGCGACAGAACGCATGGTCCGTGCGATCTCTTCCCAAAAATCATGATCCATCCGTTTATGTTCTTCGGGGAGCTCCACCTGAATGGAATCGATCACCCTACCCTCCCGGCTTGTAAAAATACTTGCCCCCAGAATATTGAGTCCTCGTGAGGCGAGCACACCTGCAATCCTTGAGAAAAGCCCGGGGGTATCCGTGTCATAGGTGCAGACATTCAGTTCCGTATATCCCCGAGAGGCATAATGGGTCCACTCCGCAATAAACCCATCATCCTCCATTCTCCTCAGCATGGATAGATGCTTCATCACTCTGAAATGAGGGGTAGAGAGAAAATAACGGTCCGGAAGCGTCGCGAGGATATGCTCGATTTCTTCTCCGAAGATCGCTTTCCCTTCCTCACGGATGCGGCTCTTGATTTTCTCAAGGGAAGATACCGCCCCGACCTCCATGGCCCGTTCAGCGCCTGAAAGAAGCTGTTCCCGTGTCCTTTGAAAAAGCTCCTGCAGGAGCGTATCCTTCCAGTCGTTCCAGACCCCGGGACCGACGGCACTGGTGTCGCAATAGGTAACCAGCGTCAGCATCCTGAGATGTTCCTGGTCGCCGACCAGCCGGGAGAGACGGCCGATCAGTTTCGGATCATGGATATCCCGCCGCTGCGAGAGGTGTCCCAAGAGGAGATGATTCCTGACCATGAATTCAATGGCGCCGGCGTCTTCTTCGGAAAGGCCCATCCGGCGGGCTACGGCAGGAATCGCCTGGCTCCCTTTCCGGACGTGACCAGGACCCACGGCCTTGCCGATATCGTGCAGGAGGAGTGAAAGGTACAGGATCTCCGGTTTCCGAACCTCCATGAAGAGCCGGGAATAGAAACGATTGCCGGGATACGGGCTCCCCCGAAGACCTTCGAGTTTCTCCATGGCAAAAAGCGTATGTTCATCCACCGTATAGGTGTGGTAGAGATCATGCTGGACCAGCGCGGTCAGGGCTCCGAACTCCGGGATGTACCTTCCCAGAAAACGCAGTTCATGCATCTGTCGTAGTGTGCTCACGACCCTCTGTTCCCCTCTCAGAATCTTGAGAAATAAATCCCGGACAGGCGCGGAACTGCGGAAGTCATGATTCACCAGGCTGAGTGAAGAGAGGATCATCTGCTGGGTGGCATCCGCCAGCAGAACGCCGAAGCGTTGAGAAAGGGAAAAGATCCGCATCAGCCGTTCCGGTTCCCGGCGGAAATCGTCCTGCCGGCCGTCCGGAACGCAGAGGGTGTTCCCGACCAGGGTCACCCCTTCCGCGATCTCTTTCTTTCGGAAAGAGATCCCTGGAAACATCTTCCGCTTCCTGGAGGATGCACATCGGTTCATCAGGAGGCTTGTGAAATACCGGATATTTCTCGTCTGAAGATAGTATGCCCTCATGAAACGTTCCACGGCCAGATAGTGTTTAAAATCCTTGTACCTAAAAAAGGGAGCCATCTCCTCCTGCATATCCATGGTCAAAAGGTCGTTCCGCCTCCCGCTTATAAAATGGAGATGATTTCTAACTTTCCAGAGGAATTCCAGCGAATGATGAAGAATCCTTTCTTCCCTTTCAGAGATCACCCGCTTTTCTTTCAATTCACTAAAGGAGCCGACGCCGTATTTGACCCTGGCAATCCAGAAAGCCGTATGGATATCACGGAGTCCTCCCACCCCCTCCTTGATGTGAGGCTCTTTCATATAGAGTGAGCCTCCGTACTTCTTGCAGCGTTCATTCACGTCCGACAGCTTGGTCCTCAGGTAGGCCTCGGAATCCCTGTTCAGAATTTTTCCTCGGGACTCCTTCAAAAAAAGACCATAGATATCCGGATTCCCCGCGATGAACCTGGACTCGATCAGGGAGGTCTTCGCCCGGATATCCGATGCCGCCGAGGTCACACAGTCCTGGATGCTCCGCATGCTGTGTCCGATGTCGAGTTTCAAATCCCACATGAGATATAAACAGTTTTCAGACAAGGTCCGGCCGAACGGATCAGGCTCTTTGACGGTCAGAAACATCACATCCAGATCGGAGAAGGGATTTAACTCGCCCCTGCCGTAGCCCCCTATGGCCAGGAGCGAACAGCGGGCATCTTTTATTCCGGAAAGTTTTTTTGCCGAATCAAAAAGCTCTCTTAACAATACATCGGTCCATGCCGTCATCCGGTAGACCACTTCGGTCCCGGCCGCGCCGGAGAGGTGGATCCGCTTGATGCCTTCCCTTCCCTCTTGAAAGATGGACTTCAGACCGGCCACATAGGCGCTTCTGTCCCTTTTCGCAGAATCCATGACCCCTTGCTCACGAAGTTTCTCCTGCAGCTCAAAACTGTAGGCATCCTGATAGTGTTGTAAACCCGCCTTTTCTATGACCGTCACCTATATTTTTTTCTTTCATGTTTATTAAGAAGGGTTCGAGGATTCCAGAGTTCAAGGGGTCAAGTGTTTGTTTTCCAGTGATTTGATCAGTGCCTTGAGCATCCGCTCAACCTCCTCGATATCACTATCTTTCTTCTCCAGGAAATCTTTTTGTTATTTTGTAAATCTCCAATCATAATTGATAAGACTGGGGCCCTTCCTTTAACTCCTTGTAGTGTTTGAGCACTTCACCCCGTTAGAGGACAACCTCTAACGGGGTTCACTTGACCCCTGGAATCCTTGAACCCTTGACCCCTGATGTTTTCACCCTGCGGTCATCAGCCCTTGGTCCACGAAACTGAGATACCTTCCGTCTCCGATCACCAGGTGGTCCAGGACCTTGATCCCGATGAGTTCACCGGCCTGAACGAGTCTCTTGTTCATTTCGATATCCTCGGGGCTCGGAGTCGGGTCCCCGCTCGGATGATTGTGGATCAGGAGGACCGAAGCCGAGGATTCGCGAATGGCCGGCGCAAAAACCTCTCTGGGATGCACGAGACAGGCGGTCAGGCTCCCCTCCGATATGGTCAGGGTGCGTATGACCCTGTTCTTCCCATTCAACAGCACCACCCGAAAAACCTCTTTTTTCAGGTCTCTGAGATAGGGATGACAGGACTCAAAAACGTCACGGCTTCCCCGAATCAGATCTCCCTCTTTCAAGGGAAATGCCTGGATCCTTTTCCCCAGTTCCATGGCCGCAAGAAGGCGGGCGGCCTTGGCCTTGCCGATCCCCGGAACCCTGCAAATCTCCGAAACCCCTGCCGTGCTCATTTCCCTGAGATCCCGGTACCGGCTGAGAAGATCCACGGCCACACCCACAGCGCTTCTGCCGGCATCCCCGGTTCCCAGGAGAATGGCCATGAGCTGGGCATCAGACAAGGATTCCGCTCCATATTGATGCAGTCTTTCCCTTGGGCGTTCCTCTTCAGGCCACTGCTTGATGGGAAGGTTTGTTCTACGGTCATCCATCATTTTTCTCCGGTCACCTTTTTCCAGTTCGGGGTTTTGTCAGGAAGAAAACCATTTTTTCTTGATGGATGAGATTATATAACCGTTAAATAAAACTTCAAGTCTTTTCTATAACTGATGAAAAATCTTTGGATTTTTAAATTTAAGAAAAAATGCCGGACCTCTTTATTTTTCGCTTGATTTGAATATTAGTATAATATAATATTTCGAATAATTTCGGTATCATCTTCATTGTTTTTGTTCATCATCTCTGAGGGGGGATCAATGAATATTTTTAAGGAAAAGATATCTTTGAAGGGGCGCCTGATTATTATTCTTCTGCTCCTGGTCATCTTTGCCGGGGGCGGGACCATAGCCTATCATGTTCACGATTTTACAGAAAATAATCCCAAATTCTGTGTCAGCTGCCACCTGATGCAGACCGCCTACAATGCATGGGAGAAGAGCGTCCACAGCCGCGTCACCTGCCATGAATGCCATTACGCAACACCCCGGGAACAGAACAGGATGCTCCTGATGACCCTCTTGAAGAAACCCACGGCCGTTGAGGCAAGGCACGGGAAGATCATTGTCCCTTGGAAATTCTGTTTCAAGTGTCACTGGGAGACAGAAAAAGGATTTGAAAGCGCGCCGAATATTTCAAAATCCCCTGGACATGCAAAACATGTATTCATTGAACAGATTGAATGCTCCAAATGTCATGGATACCTCAAAGAGAACAAGGCGGGCCTTCATGAGTTCCTTCCCAGCGACAGGTTCTGTTTGAAATGTCATGAAGGCAAGGAGGTCCATGGCCTCGGTATGGAAGGACTGGCCTGCCTGGCCTGCCATACGGACAAAACCAAGGATATCCGGCCGAACAGGGAAAAATGTCTGACCTGCCATGGGGACGCAGAAACCCGATCAAGGATCGCCCTGGCCCCCAAGACCGTGGATACCAAACACTTCATCCCTGATCCGAATATGGTGCAGAAGGCCTCGACGTTAGGGATCAAATTCCCTCAAGGGGCCCCGATGTCTTTTGAATGCTATACCTGTCATAAACCTCATACCCAGGTCAAGCCCGAGCAGTCCGACTGCTTCAAGTGCCACCGGGAGATCCAGAAAGTCGGCAAACACGACCTCCATATCAATATGGTCGGTATGGAATGCATCATCTGTCATAAGCCGCATGAGTGGAAGGTCGGGAAGGATGCTGCAAAAACCACGTGCAAAACGTGCCATGAATACAGAGAACCGGAGACATTCCTCCATTAGGATCATTCACAAACAAATTAACAAAAAAAGAGACCCGGAGGTTCAATTTCGGGTCTCTTTTTTTTTATTACGATCAGTTGAATGTTTCTTATAGAAATCTCTGAGGATCAATACTCTTTTTAAGTCACCTCATAAAATTAAGTATGGTTTAGATACAAAAAACATAAAAAAAGACTTGACAGTACAATAACGTTAATGTATATATGCATCTATGGTAGCACTTATGGACACTAAGAAACGCCTTCAAATAGGAAACGTTGCACGTAGAGCGGGGACAACTATTAGAACCGTGAGATATTATCTTGAGGAGGGTTTTATTCAAGCATGCGAAAGAAGTCTTGGTGGTTTTTATCTCTTCAGCCCTGATGTGGTCGACAAGGTCTCGTTTATTCAAAAACTAACAAGCTTAGGGATGCCTCTCAAAGAGATAAAAACACTCTACCGGATTCGCAAAGAGCATCAAACCGGGAACGATGCCTACGGTTTGGTCTTAGAACAGCTCATGAAAGAAAGGGATCTCATGGACCAAAAGATAAAGGAATATATGCAACTGAGAGACGAGCTCGATCAAGCCATTCTTCTTGTCTCTGAATGCAAGGGATGTTCTCTCCGGCCCACAAGAGAAAATTGTATAGCTTGCGATATTGTGACCAGAAGGAGCCGAATTCCTTTGCCATTCGGGGCTATACTTTAATATTCAGAATTGTTGAACCCGATATTAACTTGAAAGGAGCGCTCAAAGTGAATTTAGCCGACATAATGATTTACCTTGACCATGCTGTTCATCCTGAATACCGGGCTAAACTTGAACAGCAACTCCGGCAGGAGGCCGGAGTGATCGCTCCGAGATTCAATCCAAGTCAAGACAGGCTCCTGCTTGTCGCATACGATCCAGAGAAAACATCCTCTTATCAACTATTAGTCCGCTTGCATGCAATCGGTTTCACAGGCCGTCTTGTAGGGCTCTGATGCATCCGTAGAATTCATGTGCTGGTGGACAGGACTGAGATTGTTCTTAAGAAGGCCAGATTAACTTAACAGCTTGCTCTTATTCCCATTGATGTGAGTGAGTAGGGGGGGGCTCACAATGCAGTCAAGCAAAATAGGATTCTATCGTCAACTCTCTTTTCCTCGTTATCAAACGGCATTATCTCAACCCATATATCGGGTCATTCTATCTGTTTTCTTGTTCGAATCGGCTTTCATTATGGTAACCCGCGTTCCTCAAAGCTTTGTATGGAATCCACAGCTACTTGCATTTAACAAAGGTGCAAATTACGGAAAAGCATCAATTAGTCACCCATGGGATATACAGCGTCATACGACATCCCAGCTACACGGGTTTGATCCTCGGGTTTCTTGGACTCCTTATTTTCTTACAAAGTACTTTTGGAATCCTCGCTTTCATCTTTCTTGCTCTTCCTTTGTACCTTTATCGCATAACAATCGAAGAACGGGCGCTGCTTGAGGCTTTCGGGGAACAATATGTTATCTATCGGAAGAACACGTATCGGCTATTGCCGCTCGTATTTTAAAATGCGTAACGTAGGGGTGTGTCCGTTAGCTTTCCCAAGTGGATCATTTGAAAGGCCCGGAAATGAACTCGCCGCATAAATTACATTCTAAACTCCCTGTTCTTGTTGTGTTATACACTTGGGTGCTTTTGCTGGTGGCAGTGGGCCGGGATAAATTACTTTCATGTTTGTTCGACAATTGGGAAGTAACCATAACAATGGTCTTTGGGTCCATTATAGCCGGCGGAACCGCTGAAGGGGGCGCCGCCGTTTCGTTTCCTGTGTTCACAAAGCTCCTACACATACCGCCTTATGACGCAAAGGTTTTCGCCCTTCTCATCCAGAGCATCGGCATGTCGGCAGCATCGCTTCTTATTTTCATAGGCGGGATACCGGTCGAAAGGCGGGTTCTGCTATGGGCAAGCTCAGGCGGAGTGATCGGGATTACCTGCGGCGCCTTTGCATTTTCCCCTCTCTTGGTTCCTAATATTACAAATGTTGTCCTAATGGCTACAAATGCCATCGTGGGAGTTTTCATATACCAATTTATCCTTCAAGGAGTTACAGACAATGTCCGAGGCTATTGGATAGCTTCTGTTCCGGTCGTGGTGGTGGGAGCCCCCCTTGGAGCGCTTATATGCTCTATTTTATCGAGAGAAGCGATCGTGAAGATGCTATTGGTGCTTATACTCATAGAAGTTGTGACATCTTTGATATTGATACCTTTAAACCTGACTATCATCTGTTACAGCTTGTCGGGCCTCATGCTGTTCTTACTTGTGTTTTATTGGATGTACCAAAACAAAACCTATCAAAGAGAGGGATGGATTTACTAACAGGGCTGATGAAAACCGTTTCAGCCCACAGGAAAGGAGTAGAGTTATGGGAACAAAAATGACAATCATATCAACAAAAGGAACGTTGGACTGGGCCTACCCCCCCTTTATCCTCGCGTCTACGGCCGCCGCTCTCGACTACGAGGTCAGCATCTTCTTTACCTTTTATGGTCTGACCCTGCTCAAGAAAAAGATCACAGCCACTGTCAGCCCCTTGGGCAACCCGGCCATGCCCATGAAGATGCCTATGGGACCAAAGTGGTTCCGGAATATCAGCTGGAACATCCCGAATATTGTTCAGGCCAATATTCCTGGATATGAGAGCTTGGCTACCGTCCTGATGAAAAAGACCATCGCCAACAACGGCGTTGCCACCATCGAACAGCTCAGAAGCCTGTGTATGGAAGCCGGGGTCAAGTTGCTGGCCTGCCAGATGACCATGGAACTCTTCGGTTTTCATCAAAGTGATTTCATCGATGGGTGTGAGTTTGTGGGCGCGGCGAGCTATCTTGATATCGCAAGCGACGCCAAGATCAATCTTTTTGTTTGATGGTCTTCAAGATTGATCTGACTGAACAAATTACGGGGGCGGGCGAATTGGGAATCGAGGGGTTTAGCGCGTTTGTTTACAACTAGGCCGATGCCGAGTAGTCTTGGCGCAAAATCGCTTGAGTCTCAGTAATCCTCTGATGCTGAGCCATTCTGTCCAGCTCCCTATGGAGCGCAGACGGTTGGAAGGGGGTATTGTGCGGTCCGCCTTCTTAAAAGAAGGTTTAAGAAAGCTTTGCTGCAATGTCAGAATTGTGAAGAAGCAGCATCTGTTGATTCCGGAGATTGACCTTGTAGCTCCCTTGATGGCGCCCAAAGCATTTCTTATACGAGCGCTGATAGACCGTATGCCGCCAGGCCGGCTTCTTATTCTACGGAGCAGCGATATCGAGATGCCTTGGGAGATTGAACACATCTGTAACCGCTTGGGCCATGAGGTCATGGATGTGGAGAAAGAAGGACAAACATTTTTCTTCACCATTAGAACACGCGGTGATGACCGGCTGCCGGTTCAAGATCCTTCGCAACTAGTTCTCACACCGCAGAAGCCTATTCGTACAATCGATATAACACAGAACAGGCAACCTGACGAACTCGAAAATCGATCGCCTTCATCACTCGTATCCTTGCTTTGCAGAAAACAGTCGTTTTCAGAGGAGGAGTGCGATATGGAACGTGCGCTGCCAGGGTCGCGCCTACACGGGCTGTTGCCCAAATCATATAGCTCGAAGCGTTGAATCATGCTATTATACTGCACAATTAATCATGACGAGAGGAGTCGAGAGCCATGATGGGAGTGCAGCAACCACCGCAGAGCAGTTTGTTCTATGTTGACATCAACATTGATAAGCGAGTCCGTAAGAACCATCCGCTGAGGAAGGTTGACGAACTGATCGATTTTGACTTTGCCTATGATGAAATTTCCAACGGTTGTAACGGGGTTTAACGGATTTCTACCATCATGACAACGTAACCCGCCATGGTCACACCGCACAAGCAGAGTTTTAAAAAGATATTTAATAGTCTCCCTTTCTTGACCTCGATGGTTTCCGGACTGAATGCCATGTCGTCGTTTAAGATACTGAGTAAGAAAATGCTCATGATCAACAGAATCGAAACCATCAACAAGGCATAGAAAACTATTTTAAAAACGGATAATAACTCATACATGAATTCACCCCCCACCGTAATTCAGTTCCTCTTTTTTTAAACTTTTTATAGCAAATAACCTTTCCCGTGTCAAAACATTTTTTAAATGGGCCGCCCTTTAAAAAAATATTGACATGATGGAAAAACATGCTATGATGCGAATATTTTTAGATGCGTGATTTCCTGGGGGGTGGAAAATCATATTGTTTAAAGAAGGTTCGCCATTGCTTTGATGCCATGGCGGCGCATCCGTCTTCTCAAGCCCTTCCCAAATAAATAATTAAGGTTGCAGCCACTCCAAGGATTATGGATGTCGTTTCATCTCGAAGGAGGAATTTATGCCCGATAAACCCTCTCAGAATGCCTCATCCGGTGATGAGAAGCGGAGGACCCGTTATGCGATGGTGATTGATCTCAGACACTGCGTCGGGTGTCACAGTTGTTCCGTCGCCTGCAAGAGTGAAAACGA